>DATFTS010000636.1:0-9042 GCA_035261645.1 Jatrophihabitans sp.
GAGCGCCTGTTGGGCGGCGACGCCGGCCAGCACGGTGGCGACGGACGTCGACGATGTCGGCCCATGCCGCCGCGCGATGGTGAGCTGAACCGCGAGCGCCGACCAGGCCGGGTCGCGGTCGCGTCGGTGCAGATCGGCACAGCGCAGGCAACTGGTCAGTCCCGGGAGCACGAGCGGTCCCACCACACCATGATCAACGCCGAGGGTGATCGCGAGGTACGGTGCGTCGGCGGCGTGCAGCGCGTCGAGACGCTCGTCCGGCACCGGGCCATCAAGCGCGAGGACGGTGAGCTGGGCGCGTTCACCGACGGGCAGCGGCGTGGTGTCCACATCAGGTGCGGCGCGCAGCAACGCCCGCTCGGCAGCCACCGCCAGCGGCTCGCCCTCATCGGCGGCGGTCACGCCGCCGGGGACGGCGTGCGAGAGCTTGGCGACTCCACCGCCGAGGACGTGCACCCGTCCAACGCCGGACGCGGCCAGCACCGCCGCCACCTGGACGGCGATCCGGCCGCGGCCGTGTACCTCGACTGTCGCGCGCCGGCGGGCGGCGAGCACGTCCGCCGCGCGTTCGCCATGGGCCACCGCGAGCGCGGCAAGCTCGCCGGCCAATCGGGGATGGGTCGGGTGCAACCGGGAGTCGTCCGGGCCGGTCGGTCGCTCCCAGAGATAGCCGGCATCAGCCAGGGCGGCCAACACGTTGCGGCAGGACTCGTCCATCCGCGGCGGCGCGCCGCTCGGTGCAACCGGTGACGCGACGCGCCGGATCAGCGTTGTCGGCAACCCCTCGACGACCACCGCCTCACTGCCGAGTTCCAGGTGAACCGAGTCGGGCGAGCGCCAGAACATTCGGGTCGCGGGGCCCAGCCCGAGCTCGGCAGGGCGGTCTGGGACGGTCACCTGCTCACCGTGGCACAGCGGTCCGTCGCGCTGAGCTGTTGTCCACAGGGCACGTCAGAGGCGGCTCACGAGTGGCCAGACGGTAAACCTAAAGTGAATGTCCACACCTGTGGAGAGGCGTGTGGAGAAGCAGCGATGGCGCCGGTTGTGGGGAGCGCAGGGCTCAGGCGGGCTTGTCGCCAGGCGGTTCGTCGCCCGGCGCCTCGTCGCCCGGGGTGTTCAGGTCGCTGAGGTCGCTCAGGTCATTCGGCACGGAGAGGTCGTCCAGCCTTTCGCCGAAACCGAGCGGGTCGTCGAGATCGTCGGCGGTCGGCAGTAGGTCGGGGTGCGACCAGATCGCGTCGCGACCGCTGACGCCGCGCCGCTCAGTGACGCTCCACCACAGAGCGGCGGCCTCGCGCAGCCGGCGCGGTCGCAGTTCCAGCCCGACCAGGGTGGCGAAGGTCTGCTCGGCCGGCCCGCCGGTCGCGCGCCGGCGTCGGGACGCCTCACGAAGCGCCTCGGCACCTGGCATCCGCTCCTGCGTCGCCGCAGCCACGACCGCGTCCACCCAGCCCTCCACGAGTGCCAGCAGTGTCTCGAGGCGCCGCAGCGCCGCGTCCTGCTCCGGCGTTTGCTGGGGTGAGAACACGCTGCCGGCGAGCGCCTCCTGGACGCTCTCCGGGTTCATCGGGTCGACGCTCTGCACCGCCGATTCGATGGCAGTGAGATCGAGCGTGATCCCGCGCGCGTAACTCTCCACGGTGTCGAGCAGCCGCTGCCGCAGCCACGGCACGTGCCCGAACAGTCGCTGGTGCGCGGCCTCGCGCAGCGCCAGGTAGAGCCGTACCTCATCAATCGGCCGCTCGAGCCCTTCGCCGAAGAGAGCGACGTTCTGTGGCACAAGCGCCGCCACGCCGGTCGGTCCGAGCGGGATGCCGATGTCAGTGGAGGAAACCACCTCGCGCGCCAACCCACCGAGACCCTGGCCGACCTGCGCGCCGAACATCACGCCGCCGATCTGGTTCATGATCCCGGCAAGGGGGTTGGCGGCGCCGCCGAAGGCTTCCAACTGCTCAGCCGGGATTGCGTTCGCCATCGCCGCGACGACGCGCGCCGCCACCGGGTCGCACAGCGAGGTCCAGACCGGCAGCGTGCGCTCGAGCCATTCGAGCCTGGTCCAGGTCTCAATCGTGCGGACGCCCGAAGGTAGGTCCGTGACGCCGTCGAGCCAGAGATCGGCCAGCCGGATCGCGTCGGCCGTCCCCGAGCGGTCGGCCGGGCTGACGCTGTTGCTCTCGCCGGCGAGCGTCTGCGTGGCGAGTTGCTTGGCGAGATCCCAGTTGACCGGGCCGCCTGACCAGGACAGCACCTTCTGCAACTCGAGGAACAACGGAATCTGGGCAGACATGTCGTTCGGATCGTGCGGCTCGTCGTCGCCGCGTCCGAAGCCGAACGGGAGGTTCATGGGCTCCACGGTAGTAGCGACGAACCGGACGCGCCGCTGGTTCCGCAAGCACCGCGCGTTGCGCCCACGGCGAACAGGCCGGCACGGGTACGGTGCGGCAGGTGAACTGGGCGATCTGGTTGCTGCTCCCGGTGACCGTCACGGTGCTCGCGGCTCTGGTCTCGTGGTGGCGATCACGTCCCGAGCGCACGCCGACCACCCAGGAAGCGATGCAGCAGCACAGCGAGTTCCTCGACGCGCTCGTCCAGGTGGCACGGTCGAAGGACCGCGGCCTGCGCGACGAGTGAGCACACCGGCGGCGGTTACGCTGCCACGGTGGCCCGTCTCGCCCTGCCGTCCATCGAACGTGTACCTGGTGGACGCGCCTACGCCTCACTGAGCAGGCGAGTTCGGACGCTGATCATCGCCGGTGTCGTCTTCCTCGTGCTGTTCATCCTGGCGCTGACGATGCCGGTGCCGTACGTCGTCCTCTCCCCAGGGCCGACGTACAACACGCTCGGGACCGACGACTCGGGCAACTCGATCATCGTGATCCAGGGCAAGAAGTCGAACAGCACTCACGGGCACCTCAACCTGACGACGGTGAGCATCAGCAGCCAGTCAGTCACCGCTTTCCAGGCGCTGAGCGCCTGGCTCATGCACGACGAGGTCGTCGTCCCGCGCTCAACCGTCTACCCGCCCGGGCAGAGCCAGCAGCAGACGGATCAGCAGAACACGCAGGACTTCCTGACATCGCAGGACAGCGCCACCGAGGCGGCGCTGTGCGAGCTGCACTACCCGAAGGGCTTCGGGGTCCTGAAGGTGACGCCGACCGGCGCGTCGCACGGTGTCCTGCAGCCCGGCGACTTCATCCAGTCCGTCGACGGCCAGCCGGCGAACTCCGCCTCGAAGCTGACAAACGTCCTCACACAGGAGACGCCGGGCAAGACCGTCGCGGTGACGGTCCAGCGCAACGGCAAGCCGGCCAACCTGAACGTGACACTCGGCAAGCCGCTCAAAGGCAAGCCGGGAGCGTCCCTGGGCATCATCGTCACGACCGGCTGCCTGGCGCCGTTCACCGTCGACCTCGGGCTCGGCAACCAAATCGGGGGGCCGTCGGCCGGCCTCATGTTCGCGCTCGGAATCATGGACAAGATCGGCAAAGTGGACCTCACCGACAACATGTTCATCGCGGGAACGGGGACGATCGACCCGAACGGGAAGGTCGGCCCGATCGGCGGCATCCAGCTGAAGATGATCGCCGCCCGGCACAAGGGCGCCACGCTGTTCCTGGCGCCGTCGGGGAACTGCGGCGATGTGCGCGGCGCCACCCCGAGCGGCCTGACCGTCGTCCGGGTCGACACGCTGCACGATGCGGTTCAGGACCTGCTCAAGGTGGAACAGCACCAGCCCGTGCCCACCTGCTGACCCCTCCGGGGCGGAGGAACCCCAGCTCCGGCCGGTACGTTGACTCGGACGTCCGAGCATTCCGAGGAGCAACCCCGTGTCGATGCGGCCCCTGCCGTCGATAGTCCTGTCGCGGCGCTTCAAGATCGCGCTGTCGGTCGTCGCCGTCGTGGTCGTGCTGCTGATCGTCCTGGTCAAGCTGTCCGGCGTCTATATCAATTTCCTCTGGTTCGGGTCGCTCGGCGACCGGCAGGTCTACAGCACGATGCTCTGGACCCGGGTCAGCCTGTTCTTCATCTTCGGCGTGCTGATGGCGGCCATCATCGGCGGCAACCTGGTGATCGCCTACATGCTCCGGCCACCATTCCGGCCGATGTCGACCGAGCAGCAGAGCCTGCAGAACTACGTGCTCATGGTCGAGCCACGCCGCAAGTGGATCCTCGCCGGCGTAGTGATCATCACGCTGCTGGCCGAGGGCTCGTCGGCGCAAGGTCGCTGGGCGATGTGGCAACTATGGCTGCACGGGGGCTCCTTCGGCGTCCCCGATCCGCAGTTCCATCGCGACATCAGCTTCTATGCCTGGGACTACCCGGTGTACCGGTCGCTGCTCGGCTTCGGTTTCGCCGCGGTGCTGCTGTCGTTGCTGCTCTCGATCGCCGTGCACTACCTGACCGGTGCGATCAGGTTGCAGACGCCCGGCCCCAAGGTCACGCTGGCCGCCCGGCGACACCTCACCGCGCTGGTGTTCGTCTTCATGGCGCTGAAGGCCGTCGCCTACTGGCTCGACCGGTACGGCCTGGTCTTCTCGAACCGCAGCAAGTTCACCGGCGCGTCCTACACCGACGTGCACTCCGCCTTGCCGGCCAAGACGATCCTGTTCTGGATCGCGATCGTGCTGGCGCTCGGCGTGCTGGCCAGCATCTGGCTTCGCAGCGTGCTGCTGCCCGGGATCGGTTTCGCGGTGCTGATCATCCTGTCCATCCTGATCAGCGGCATTTACCCCGCGATCGTGCAGCAGGTGTCGGTGAAGCCGAACGCGAGCGACAAGGAAGCGCCCTACATCGCTCGCAACATCGCGGCCACGCGCGTTGCCTATGGCATCCAGACCCAGGACGCACAAAATCCGAACGGAACGGTCTCGTACCAGCCGTATACGGCCACCAAGTCCCCGAACACGGCCGCGATCACTGTGTCCAACCCGACGGTCGACAACATCCGCATCCTTGACCCGAACGTGATCAGCCCGACGTTCCGCTACTTCCAGAAGATCGGTTTGCCCTACGGGTTCTCCGACACCCTCGACGTCGACCGATACACGATCAACGGCGCCCAGCATGACTACATCGTCGCCGCCCGCGAAGCGGTTCCCGGCAGCAACCTGACGGGGTCGCAGAACAACTGGATCAACCAGCACACCGTTTACACGCACGGCTACGGCTTGGTCGCCGCTGAGGCAGATCAGGACGTGACCAACCCGGAGAAGGCGCTCTTCACCGAGGGGGACATCCCACCTTCCGGTCCGCTGCACCTGACGCAGCCGGACGTGTACTTCGGCCAGTTGATGAACGACTACTCGATCGTCGGCGCGACGGGTGAGAAGCGCGAGTTCGACGCCAGCGGCGGTGCAAACGTCTCCTACACCGGCACGGGCGGCGTCCCGCTGAACAACTTCCTCACCAAGTTGGCGTTCACGGTCAAGTACAAGCAGACGAACTTCCTGCTGAACAACGCGATCAGCGCGCCGGGTGCGAAGATCATTTTCAATCGCGACCCGAAGGCGATGGTGCAGAAGGTTGCGCCGTTCCTGACCGTTGACGGTGACTCTTTCCCGTTCGTCAACGAATCGACCGGCCACATCATGTGGATGGTCGACGCTTACACCACGATGGCGAACTACCCGTACTCCGAACGCCAGTCGTTGTCGGATCTGACGCACACGTCGCTGCGGCAGGGCCAGCAGGACCGGCAGATCAACTACATCCGAAACTCGGTCAAGGCGACCGTGGATGCCTACGACGGCACCGTGACGCTGTACGCGTGGGAGCCGAACGATCCGGTGTTGAAGGCGTGGGAGCAGATCTTCCCCGGCCTGGTGAAGCCGGCGAGTGCGATGCCCGCCACCGTGGCGGCGCACGTCCGGTACCCGCAGGACCTCTTCGACGTGCAGCGCGGGTTGCTCGCGCAGTACCACATCACCAACGCCGTGGCGGCATACAACGGTAAGGGCAAGTGGCAGGTGCCCGATGACCCGTTCGTCGCGGCCGGCGTCCCGCAGCCGTCGTACTACGTCCTCGCCTCCGCCGCCGACGGGACGAGCCTGGCGCCGCAGTTTCAGTTGACGACGCCGATGGTCGTTCCCGGCGGCACGAACAACCTGGCGGCCTATATGTCGGTCGACAGCACTCCCGGTCCCGGGTACGGGAAGATCACCGTGCTCGAGGTGCCGACACAGTCGAACATCGATGGGCCCAGCCAGGTGGCCAACGTCTTCAAGTCGAATCCGACGATCTCCAAGGACATCAGCCTGCTCGGCGGGCAGGGGGGTCAGAGCGCGGTCCTGCACGGCAACCTGCTGACACTCCCGCTGGGCAACTCGTTCCTCTACGTCGAGCCCCTGTACGTCCAGGCCACGGGCGGGTCGTCATCCTTCCCGACATTGCAACGGGTGCTGGTGACGTACGGGAACATCATCGGCTACGGGGCGACCCTCGACGCCGCGCTGTCCGATATCAAGGCCGGAGCAGGCCATGAGGGATCATCGATCACACTCGGACAGACGACGGCGAACCCGGCGAGTCCGACTCCCACGCAGACGCCCACGCAGTCGACGACGCCTTCGACCGGCTCCACCAGTTCGACCCCGCCGCCGCCCGCGCCCACCGGCAACTTGGGACAGCTACTGAAGGACCTGCAGACTGCCAACAACCAGCTGAACCACGCCTACGACTCCCATGATCCGATCGCGATCGCGAGCGCGCAGGCTGCGGAGCAGCGCATCGTGAACCAGATCCTGCAGGTGAACTCGGCGGGCGGCTCGTCGTCGCCGAGTAAGACGCCTAGTCCGAAGCGCTCGCCCTAGCGCTCGGCTGGCGTGGGCTGCACCGGCGAGCGGGGGCTCAGGGGCGCACGGCCACCGCGAAGTCCCCGTCGTCGGCCACCGGCTGCACCTTGACGTAATCGCCGGTCGTCGGGGCGTCGATCATGAAGCCGGCGCCGAGGTACATGCCCACGTGGTGCAGGGACGTGCCGAACAGCAGGAGGTCGCCCGGCAGGAGTTGATCGGGCGGGACGGCCATCCCCTGCGTGACCTGCGTGCCGGTGAAGTGCTCGAGCGGCACGCCTGCATGGCCCCAGGCCCAGAGGGTGAGGCCGGAGCAGTCAAACGTGTCCGGTCCCGCCGCGTCCCATACGTACGGGCTGCCGAGCTCGGCCAGCGCGGAGTCGACCGCCACCTCGGCGCGCAGTGGGACGTAGCCCTTCCGGTAGGCCGGCATCGTCGGGTGCACGCTGCTGCCATCTGACTTGCGGAACGGCGCGGTGCCGGCCACTTTGGTGCCGACGCCGGGGTTGGGCCAGCCTGCCTGGCTGACCACGCCGTCGAAGCGCGTGAGCGCGAGGACGGGCCCGGAGCCGGTGGCGCCGGTGTAGGGGACGCTGCCCCCGAGCGCGGGAGCCGGGCCGGGCACCTTCGCGGCAGCGCCGCCGCGGGCGGCTTGCTCAAGAACCGCGCGGGCCGCGATCGCGATCGCCTGAGCAGGCCCGCGGGCTGTGCGGAATGCATTGGGGCGGGCAGCACGACGCGCGAGCGCCTCGGCGCGGATGGCGTCGGCGGCAGCCGTCAGTGAGTGCTGTTCGCTCGCGCGCGCCCGGGCGAGGTCCGCAGCGTGCAACTGCGCGACGGCATCCTGCGCGGCACGTACTGCCTGCGCGGCTGCGGCCAGCTGGGCATCTGCCCGCAGCTGCGCGGAAACCGCCGCCGACTGTGCCTGCGCGAGCCTGCGCTGCGCCGCGGCTGCGGCGGCCTGGGTCTGCTGGGCGGCAGCGAGCACGTTCGCCGAGTTCTCTGCCGCGATCTGATCCAGCTGCAGCCCGGAGAGCAGGTCGTGCGGGCTGTCGGCGAGCAGCAGCCGGGCCGCGCCAATCGCGCCGCTCCCGCTCTCGTACTGCGCGTTGACCATGACAATGAAGTCCTCGTGCGCCTGACGCGCACGGGTGGTCGCGGCCGTTGCTGCGGTGCGGGCTGCGGCGAGCGACTCGATCGCGCTGGCGGTGGCGGTGCTCGCCTCGTCGTAGCGCTGGTTGGCCAGTTGGTAGGCGTCGTCGGCGCGCTTGAGCTGCTGCCGCGCGGCCGTCGTCTGCGCCGTGTCGCCCGGGAGCGGGATGGTGAGCGCTGGGTCGAGCGCAACTGCCGGCGGGACCGCGGCCGAGGACGCGCTGGCGGGTGATGCGTTGCTCTTCGCGGCTGCGTGGGCGCGGGCGGCCGACGACCGTGCGGGCTGAGTTGCGGCGGGGGCGGAGGGCCCGGACGGGGCGGGTTGTGCGTCGACCGAACCGGCTGCCTCGACTCCGACCTCGGTGGTGAGCGCAACGAGTAGCACCGCGGCCGTCAGTGCCGCGGCCGGCCAATGCCAGGGCAACGCGGACTTGTTGCGCCACGACCTCCGCGGCGCCCGATGCCTTCCGGGCGACGTCACGCATCGCTTATCGGCGCAGCGGTGACCAACTTGAGGCGAATGTGATCATGACTGCGCCCGATGTGATCACGACCGCGCCGGATGTGATCAGGACTGGGCCGAACCGGGGCCGAACCAGCGCTGGACCCGGCTCGTCCCGAACTCGATCTTGCGCGCGGCGAGCTCGGCGGCCGGGCCCTCCATCGTGCCGGCCGGGGCCTGCCCGGCGCGGAAGGTGACGTCGACGATCGCCACCTGATGTTGCCCGAACTCCATGTAGCAGACACCTCGTCCGTCGTAGCTCGCCGAACTGGTGCCCGCGCGGAGGGCGGCGGCGATGTGCGCAGCCGCTATGACCGCCTGCCCCTCGGCGAACACGCCCGCCTTGGGTGTGCCGACGCTGGTGACGTCGCCGACGCCGTAGACGCCGGCGAAGCGAGTCTGCAGCGTCTGCGGGTCAACCGGGACCCACCCGTCGACGCTCAGCCCGGACTCGGCCACGACCGCCGGCGCACGATGCACCGGAACGCCCAGGAACAGGTCGAACGGCTGCTCGCTGCCGTCGCTCAACACCGCCACCCGACGGGCCGGGTCGAGTTGGCGGACCAGCCGCTCGGGCAACCACTCGATGCCGCGCTC
>DATFTS010000637.1:0-2545 GCA_035261645.1 Jatrophihabitans sp.
GCCCGATGAGTACCGACCGTCGCCGCCTAGCGGCACTGATCGTTCTGTGCGCCGGGATGTTGATGATCGTCCTCGACATCACGATCGTGAACGTGGCGCTGCCGGCCATCCGCGACGACCTCGGTTTCTCCGAGGCCAGCCTCGCCTGGGTGGTCAACGCGTACATGATCGCCTTCGGCGGGCTGCTTCTGCTCGCCGGCCGGCTTGGTGACCTGCTGGGCCGGCGGCGGATCTTCCTGGCCGGTCTCGCCGTCTTCACCGGGGCGTCGGCGGTGTGCGGGTTGGCGCAGAACGAGGCCACGCTCGTCGCGGCCCGGTTCGTCCAAGGCATCGGCGGTGCGATGACCTCTGCCGTCATCCTCGGCATGATCGTCACGCTGTTCCCCGAACCACGCGAGCAGGCTCGTGCCATCGGCGCGTATGCGTTCGTCGCCTCGGCCGGTGGCGCGGTGGGCTTGTTGGCCGGCGGCGCGCTCACCCAGGCGCTGAGCTGGCATTGGATCTTCTTCGTCAACATCCCGATCGGGGCGATCACCGCGGCCTTCGCGCTGCGCTTGATCGATCACGAGAGCGGGCTCGGAATCAAGGCCGGCACCGACGTGCTCGGTGCGCTCACCGTTACCGCGGCCCTGATGCTCGGCGTCTACACGATTGTCGGCCAGGCTGCGGTGCACGGCTGGGGCGCCCCGGCGACTGTTTGGCTGGGCTCTGCGTCGATCGCCCTGCTGGCGCTGTTCGTGGTCCGCGAGCTGACCGCCGCCAACCCGCTGGTTCCCATGGGCATCTTCAAGTCGCGCACGGTGGTCGGCGCCAACCTGATCCAGGTCGCCGGGGGCGCGGGGATGTTCGGCACCTTCTTCCTGGGCTCTCTCTACTTGAAGGGCGTGCTCGGCTACGACGCCATGGAGATCGGTCTGGCGTTCCTGCCGACGTCGCTGCTGATGGGCGCACTGTCCGTCCGGTTCACCGAGCCGCTCGTGTCGCGCTTCGGTGCACGCCCGGTCACCGTCACCGGGCTGGCGCTGATCGCAGCCGGGCTGGCCGAGTTCGCGTTCGCCCCCGTGCACGGCAACTACATCGAGCACGTGCTGCCAGTGGTGGTCCTGCTCGGGGCCGGTGCCGGACTCGCGTTCCCGGCACTCATGACGCTGGCGATGACCGGCGTGCGCGCCGAGGAGGCCGGGCTCGCATCGGGGCTGGTCAACACCACCGCCCAGGTCGGCGCCGCGTTGGGGCTGGCTGTGCTGGCGGCGCTGTCTGCCGCGCACACCCGCAGCCTCGCCCACGACGGCGCGAGCGCCAAGGAGGCGCTCACCGGCGGGTACCACCTCGCGTTCTGGGTGGCCGCGGCAATCGTGGCGGTGGCCGTCGTCATCGCGAAGAGCCTGCTGGCACCAGCAGCGGACGCCACCGCTGAGCCCACCGACGCCCCCTGCCTGGGTGTCGAGCAAGCTCTAGAAACTGTCTGAATCCTGCCGGCGCGCGATGCCGGGCCGCACCGGAGAGACGAGCATGGGACGCGTGAAGCGCCCCGTGCTCGTCTTGGTGTTCGTGGCCGTACTCGTCGCTGCTTGCTCGAGTCAGGCGAAGCACAGCTCCGACAACCCGACATCGACCCACGCGCAGCCGAGTTCGCCTCAGGTGCAATCAAGCTCTAGTAGCACCGCCGACACAGCGCAGTCGTCCAGTCCCGGCAGCACCGGCGGGGTGTCGGCCGCATCCGTCCCGCGCTATCAGCACATCGTGGTGGTCGTCGAGGAGAACCACTCGTACTCCCAGGTGATCGGCAACGACGAAGCCCCGTACATAAACTCTCTCGCCCGATCCGGCAGCCTGCTCACGCGGTCCTATGCAGTGACGCATCCGAGCGAGCCGAACTACGTCGCGCTGTTCTCCGGCTCGACGCACGGGCTTACCGACGACTCCTGCCCGCACACCTACTCCGGGGCCAATCTCGGTGCACAGCTTGCCGGCGCCGGGCTGAGCTTCGTGGGCTACTCCGAATCGCTGCCCTCGGCGGGCTACACCGGCTGCAGCTCCGGCCCGTACGCGCGCAAGCACGCGCCGTGGACGGACTTCAGCAACCCGCCGGCCACGGTGAACAGGCCGATGTCTGCGTTCCCGTCCGACTACGCGCTGCTGCCCACGGTGTCGTTCGTCGTCCCCAACCTCGATAACGACATGCACGACGGCTCCATTTCCCAGGGCGACGCGTGGCTGCGGCAACATCTCGGCGCGTATGTCATCTGGGCCCGCACGCACGACAGCCTGATGATCCTGACGTGGGACGAGGACGACTTCTCCCCCGTCAACCACATCGCCACGATCGTCGTCGGCGCACACGTCCGCACTGGCGACTATGGCAGCCGGGTCGACCACTACACGGTGCTGCGCACCATCGAGGCGGCGAATGGGCTCGGCGGTATCGGCGCGGCTGCCCAGCGTTCGCCGATCACCGGAATCTGGACGCCCTGACGCACCCTGGACACGCTCGAAACCCGCGCCGACGCAGCCGAAGTCGGTAGCCATGACTTAACACTTGCTT
>DATFTS010000638.1:0-4809 GCA_035261645.1 Jatrophihabitans sp.
GTCGTGGACGGCACGGCCGTCGGCATCCACTACGACCCGATGCTGGCCAAGGTGATCGCGTGGGCACCGACCCGCACCCAGGCCGCGACCGCGCTCGCCGCGGCACTGAGCAAGGCGGAGATCCACGGCGTCGTCACCAACCGCGACCTGCTGGTCAATGTTCTGCGCCACCGCGCGTTCCTCGCCGGTGACACCGACACCGCGTTCTTCGACCGGCACGGTCTCGACACGCTCGCGGCCCCGCTGGCCGACCCCGCCACACGCAAGTTGTCCGCGCTTGCAGCCGCTCTAGCGACAGATAGCGCGGACAAGTCGCGACGAGCGGTGCTGCGCGGCGTCCCGTCCGGGTGGCGCAACGTGCCCAGCCAGCCGCAGCGGATCTCGTTCGAGGGCCTGGACGTCGCCTACCGGCTCACCCGCGACGGCCTTGTCGCGGACGGATTCAACGACGTCACGCTTGTCGACGCCGCGCCGGACGCCGTCGTTCTCGACGTGAACGGGGTGCGCCGCACCTTCGACGTTGCGACGTACGGCGACGACGTCTACGTCGACTCCTCGCTCGGGCCGGTTCATCTGCGCCGCACGCCACGCTTCGCGGATCCGGCCGAGCACGTCGCAGCCGGCTCGCTGCTCGCGCCCATGCCCGGATCGGTGGTGCGTATCGCAGTGTCCATCGGAGATCACGTCAAGGCCGGCGACCCGATCCTCTGGCTGGAAGCGATGAAGATGCAGCACCGCATCAACGCGCCGGCTAGTGGTGTCGTCACCGAGTTGCCAGTGGCCGAGGGGCAGCAGATCGACGTCGGCGCCGTGCTCGCCGTCGTGACAACCGAAGGGGACTGAGCCTGATGGACTTCCGCGAAACCGACGAGCAGGTCGCGCTGCGCAAAGCCGTCGCGGACCTCGGTAAGCGATACGGGCACGAATACACAGCGCCACGCGCCCGGGCGCGGGAGCCGCTCACCGAGCTCTGGCAGGACGCCGGCAAGAGCGGCTTCATCGGCCTCAACATCCCGGAGCAGTACGGCGGCGGCGGTGCCGGCATGTACGAGTTGGCCCTCGTCTGCGAAGAGCTCAACGCGGCCGGCTGCGGGTTGCTGATGATGGTCGTCTCCCCCGCCATCAACGGGACGATCATCACCCGCTTCGGCACGCACGAGCAGCGCGCGCGCTGGCTGCCCGGCATCGCGTCCGGCGACACGATCATGGCCTTCGGCATCACTGAACCGGACGCCGGCTCCAACTCGCACAACATCACCACGACGGCGCGCCGCGATGGCAGCGACTGGATCCTCAACGGCCGCAAGATCTACGTCTCCGGCGTCGACCACGCGCAGGCGATCCTCATCGTGGGCCGCACCGAGGACGCGAAGACAGGCAAGCTCAAGCCCGCGTTGTTCGCCTTTCGGACCGACACACCCGGGTTCGAGTACAAGGCGATCGACATGGACGTCGTGATGCCGGACAAGCAGTTCCTGCTGTTCCTCGACGACGTCCGGCTGCCGGCCGACGCGCTGATCGGCGACGAGGACGCGGCGCTGGCGCAGCTGTTCGCCGGCCTCAACCCAGAACGGATCATGGCCGCGGCGGGGTCGGTCGGCATGGGACGCTACGCCCTCGACCGCGCCGTCCGGTACGCCAACGAGCGGCAGGTGTGGGGCAAGCCGATCGGCACCCACCAGGGGCTGGCGCACCCGCTGGCGAAGGCCAAGGTCGAAGTCGAACTCGCGAAGTTGATGATGCAGAAGGCAGCCTCGGTCTACGACAGCGGCGACGACATGGGCGCGGGTGAGGCGGCGAACATGGCCAAGTACGCGGCCGCCGAGGCCAGCATTGCGTCGGTCGACCAGGCCGTGCAGACGTTGGGTGGCAACGGGCTCGCGCACGAGTACGGCCTGGGCAATCTGCTGATCGGCGCCCGCGTCGCGCGCATCGCCCCGGTGAGCCGCGAGATGATCCTCAACTTCGTGGCGCAGTTCAGCCTCGGCCTGCCGAAGTCGTACTGATGCCTTGTCCTACCGCGCAGGAGGTTCGCAACTGATGGCCGAGCGAGTGCACTACGACGTCGAGCGGGCGATCGCGACCCTCACCCTCGACTCGCCGGACAACCGCAATGCGCTGTCGGCGCAGCTCGTCACCGAGCTCGGCGACCACCTCGCCGCTGCGGCGGCAGATGACGACGTGCGCGCCGTCGTGCTCGGCCACACGGGCAGCGTGTTCTGCGCCGGCGCCGACCTCAAGGAGCAGGCAGCAGAGGGCGGCCCCGAGGCGGGGACGAAGCGCATGCTCGGCCTGCTGCGCGCGATCGTCGAGCTGCGCAAGCCGGTTGTGGCGCGCATCGACGGCGCCGTGCGCGCCGGCGGCATCGGCGTGGTCGGCGCCTGCGACATTGCACTGGCCAGCCACCGCGCGTCGTTCGCGTTCACCGAGGTGCGGCTCGGCCTCGCGCCGGCGATCATCTCGCTCACCACGCTGGGCCGGATGACCGAACGCGCAGCGTCGCGTTACTACCTCACCGGCGAAACCTTCGACGCGCAGGCGGCCGCCGAATGCGGGCTGATCACCGGCGCCACCGACCAGCTCGACACAGCGGTGGGGCACGTCGCCGACTCGCTGCGCGCCTGCTCGCCGCAAGGCCTTGCCGAGACCAAGCCGCTGACGACCCGGGCCACCCGCGCCGCGTTCGACGCGCAGGCCGACGAGCTGCAAGCACTGTCCGCCCGGCTGTTCGGCTCGGACGAGGCACGCGAGGGCATGACGGCGTTCCTGCAGAAGCGCCCGCCACGCTGGGCGCAAACATGAGCGGGGCGGCGCCGGTCGAGACCCGCGAGCCGCAGCAGGACCGCTCGCGCGCGACGCGGGCGCGCCTGCTCGAGTCGGCGATCACCTGCCTCGCCGACCTCGGCTGGAGCGCCAGCACGGTGGCGGTCGTCGCCGAACACGCCGGTGTGTCGCGCGGGGCGGCACAGCACCACTTCCCCACCCGCGAGTCGCTGTTCACCGCCGCGCTCGAACACGTCACGCGCGAGCGCGGCGAACAGCTGCGCCAGGAACTCGCCGAACGACCGGACATGGACACCTGCGCCGTGGTCGATCTCGTCTTCGACCTCTTCAGTGGGACGTACTTCCGCGCCGCACTGATGCTGTGGGTGGCCGCCGCGTCCGAGCCGCAACTGCGCGATCAGGTGGTGCCACTGGAGGCACGCATCGGACGGGAAGTTCATCGCGTCGTCGTCGACCTGCTTGGAGTGGACGAGCACCTACCTGGCGTCCGCGAGACCGTGCAGGCCACACTCGATCTTGCCCGAGGACTTGGCCTGGCGAATCTGCTGACCGACGACAGCCACCGCCGCACCGGCATCGCCCGGCAATGGGCTGCGATGTTGGACGCGGGCCTGCACCCAGCGCCGGCTCGCTAGCGCGCTCGCCGAACCGCGAGCCTCGCCGAACCCGGAGCCTCGCCGAACAAGCAGCCCTCGCCGAACCAGCAGCTCAGTGCTGGCTGCCCCTGCGCGCCAACAACCGGGCGAGCAGCTCGTCGGCCGCTTCCTCCTCGGCGCGGCGGCGGTGCCGACGCTCGGCCTCCTCGGCTTGTGCGTGCCTGCCCCGCGCACGCTCTTCCTCTTCGGTGCGGCGCCGCCGCCCGGTGTACGCGGGCTCGTCCTCGATCGGGTCCAGCTCGAAGTCGGTGAACGGTGGAATGCGTGGCAGCGCCGAGAACGGGTCGCGCTCGGGACCGGCCGGGGGTGGCGGGCTCGGCTGCGGCCGCGCCTCGCGTACCTCTGGCGCGGGCGACGGACGCGACGGCGCAGGGAACGGCGAAGGGGCAGGGAACGGCGACGAGGCAGGGAACGGCGAGGGGCCAGGCGTCACACGGAAACCCTGCTGCGGTTCGGCCGGCGACGGGGCAGGCGCCAGGCGCACGACGGGCTCCGGCGTCGAGCGCGCCGGCTGCACGTCCGCCTCGACTTCGGCGGCTTCGCGGCTGACCGGCCGCACCCGGGCGGGCTCGACGATCGGACGGAACTGGCCCGTCTCACCGACCCGAGGTCGGCTCAGCGGCCCCGGATCACCGACGTCCTCGGCAACGGCACGCAGTTGGCGTACCTCGCGCTGCAGGGCCTCGAGGTCGGAGCCGATCAGGCGCGTGGTCTCGATGCGCTCGAGCCGCAGCTCGCCGCCGACCTTCTCGACCAGCTCGCTGCGCAGCTCGGCGATCTCGGCGCGCAGCGACGCCACCTCGCGGCCGACCGCCGTCTGGATCTCGACGCGCAACAGCTGCTCCAGGCGGGCCTCATGGGCGCGACGAGCGGCGGTCTCTTCGGAGCGTTCCAGGTCGAAGCGCCTAGAGCGCAGTTCCAGCTCAGCGCTCGCGTGCTCGTGCGGCGCCTGCTCGATCTCGTGCGGATGCATCAAGCGGCGCGAGCCGAACATCGCAAAGGCGGCGATCAACGCAGCCCACAACCCTACGAGAACGCCGATCTCGAGCCGCCGTTGGGTGGTCCCGGTCACGATCAGCCACGCCGCGACGCCGCTCAGCACCACCGCCAGGCCGACGCCGACCCCGCGAAGGACCACGCCGCGGGTCACCGGCGGCGGGTCCTGTTGACGCATCGCACCAGGATAAACAACCGGGACGAATGTCGCGCGGGTGCATCAAGATCGCCGATGATCACTTCCCGGGTCGATTCCGGCACGTTCAAGCAGCAGGCCCGCGCCCACGAGCAGCAACGCGGCAGCGAAGAGCAGGCCGCCAACGGTGGCGTCGCGGTTGGCGACGTTCACCAGCCCCAGATCGGGCAACAGGCG
>DATFTS010000639.1:0-2644 GCA_035261645.1 Jatrophihabitans sp.
GCGTCGAGCAGCGTCAGCTCGATGGGGTCGATCGACCCGATGCCGTCGAGCACGATCGACAGGTGCTCGTCGACGGTCCGCGGACGATCGTCGTCAGCCACCACTCGCGCGTCTCCCTAGGGCGTGTCCTCTGGCTCATACTTCCGCAACCACGAGCGGAAGTCGGCTCCGATGTCGGGGTGTCGGGCGGCGAACTGGACAACCGCCTTCACGTATTCCAGCCGGTCGCCTGTGTCGTAGCGGCGACCGCGGAAGACGACGCCGTGCACCGGCGTGCCTTGCTGACACAAAGTGCGCATGGCGTCGGTCAGCTGGATCTCGCCGCCGCTGCCGGGCTGGGTCTCGTTCAACACCGGGAAGATCTCCGGCGGCAGCACGTAGCGTCCGATGATCGCAAGCGTGCTCGGCGCCTCCTCGGGCTTCGGCTTCTCGACTAGATCGACCACCGGCACGACCTCGTCGCTCTGATCTGCGCCGTCGGCAAGCACCACGCAGCCGTAGCGACTGATCTCCTCCGGACCGACGTCCAGCAGTCCCAGCACGATGCCGCCATGTTCGGCATAGACGTCGAGCATCGACTTGAGCAGCGCGTCGCGCTCGTCGATCAGGTCGTCGGGCAGCAGCACCGCCACCGGTTGGCCGCCGGAGAAGTCTGCGCCGTGCCCCACTGCGTGGCCCAGCCCGCGTGGTTCCTTCTGCTCGACGTACTCGTAGTTGGCGAGCTCCACGGGCTCGCGCACCTGCCGCAGCCCGGTCTCGTCACCCTTCGCGGCCAGCGCGGCCTCGAGGTCTTCCTGAGACTGGAAGTACTCGTTGATCGCGCCCTTGCCGGCGCTCACCACGATCAGCACATCCGTGACGCCCACGCCCGCGGCCTCACGGACGACGAACTCCAGGGCCGGCGTGGTCACGATCGGCGCCAGTTCCTTCGGCACGGCCTTCGTGAAGGGAAGGAACCGAGTACCGCGCCCAGCCGCGGGGATCAACGCCTTTTGGACGGGTGGCCTGGTCATTCCCTGAGCCTAACCACGCCAGAATGACGGGGTGTCGCCGGACGAGACCCACGCTGAGAAGGCGCGGCTGCGGGCCGAGCTACTGGCAGCGCGGCGGCAGCGGTCGGCGGGTGATCTGGAGCAGGCCCGCGCCGCGCTACGCGCGGTGATCCTGCCTCGGGTCTCGGGACTGTCGGTCGTGGCCGCGTACCTGCCGATGCGCACCGAGCCGGGGTCGGTTGAGTTGCTGGCCGGGTTGGCGGCGCAGGGTGTCCGGGTGCTCGTGCCGGTGACGATGCCGGATCGGGATCTCGACTGGGCGCCGTGGTCGGTGGACGGCGTCGGCGCCGGCATGGGCGTCGATGCGATCACCGCGACCGAGCTCGTGTTGGCGCCGGCGCTGGCGGTGGCGTCGGACGGGACGCGGCTCGGCCGCGGTGGGGGGTCCTACGACCGGGCGCTGTCCCGTCTCCCGCGACATGTCCGGGTGGCCGCGCTGGTGTTCGACGACGAGGTCGTCGACTCCCTGCCGCGCAACCGCTGGGACGTGCCGGTGGCGGCGGCCGCGACACCGGGCGGGTGGATCGAACTGGCCGGGAATCCGGAGATGCGTCCAGATCGTTAGCAGTCGTAAGCTAGGAGTGCTAGCGACCTGTGGAGGACCCGACCGATGCCCACCTATCAGTACGCCTGCACGAACCCCACGTGCAGCAACCGCTTCGAGCTGGTGCAGTCGTTCACCGACCCGGCCGCCAGCGAGTGTCCGGTGTGCGGCAGCCCGGTGCGCAAGGTTTACGGGTCGGTCGGTGTCGTCTTCAAGGGCTCCGGTTTCTATCGCACTGACAGCCGCGCGTCGGACAAGTCCGCGTCGGAGAAGTCCAAGACCTCGTCGGCCGCGTCGAGCTCCGACTCCTCCTCGTCCTCCGCCAGCACGACCAGCAGCACCAGTTCAACTTCCGGCACGTCGGACGGCGGCTCGACGTCGTCGCGGACGGCCGCATCTGCCTGAGCGTCTTCCGCTGAGCCGGTCTGCCTGAGCACACCGGGCTGACAGTTTGGCCGCGCGCTTTCCACAGCGGCCTCGCTGTCCACAGCCGCTGCTCGCATCAGCTGACGAGTCCGCGGTCCTGCCTAGCGTGGCTGCCGTGCTCGGACTTCTGCGCAGCCGGCTTCCGGCAATAGGCAAGTGGCCCCGCCTGTTGATGGCGGGTGCCTGCCTGTTGCTTGCGCTGAACGGCGCTGTCGGTGCGTCCCACCAGCGGTCGCGGCCGCCTCGAACGATCCCGGTCGTCGTCGCCCAACACGGCCTTCCTGCCGGGCATGTGCTGGTGCGCGGCGATCTTGCGGTAGCGCATTGACCGCTCGGCGTGGCTCCGGTTGGCGCCCGCGGCGATCCGGCGCGGCTGGTCGGCAGGCGTGTGGCGGGACCGGTCGCAGCACGCGAACCGATCATTGCGTTGCGTCTGGTGGGGGCTGACCTCGCGGCCGGTCTCGATCCCGGCATCGTGGCCGCCGCCGCGCCACTCGGCGATCCGCACGCCGCCGACCTCGTGCGGGCCGGCGACCGGGTCGACCTGCTCACCGGCGCGGGGCCGCCGGAGGCGGTCGACGTCGGACCTGCCTCGAGCAGTGACGTGCGGACGATTGCGAGC
>DATFTS010000640.1:0-1872 GCA_035261645.1 Jatrophihabitans sp.
CCTCGAGGAGAACCCAAGGGTCGTGCTGAGCGTCGCGGGCGATTGGGCCTACGTGCCGGCCGCCTGGAAGGCGATCGGCGACGAGGATCCGCGGATGGGCGTGCCCACGACGTACTACGCGGCCGTCCAGCTGATCGGCGATGTTGCCGTCGTCGACGATGCTGACGGGAAGGCGGAGATCCTGCGCGCTCAACTCGGCTCCACCGAGCCGGGCTCGGACGTCGCCGATCCCGCCGAGCACGGCCGGCGGCTCAACAGCATCCGTGGGCTCCGGATTGCGGTGCGCGACGTGCGCGCCAAGTTCAAGTACGGCGGCAACGTTGATGATGCGCACCGCGCCGAGGTGGCGCGTCATCTGGCCGAGCGCGCCGGCCCTGGTGACGCGGCTGCGCTGCGTCAACTGCAGCGCCGCACTCCGCTGCCGTAGCGCAGCGCGTTGTCCGGGCTTCCCGGCAACTAAGCCGGGACAGCCCGGACAACTCCGCCGCCGTGCACGAGTCGTCCGGCCCGGACAACTCTGGAGAGGTGCGGCGCAGCGGCTGGCGCGGGGGTCAGCTGCGCAGTTTGGCCAGCTCGCGTTCGACCAGCTCCTCGTGCTCGCGCTCGGCCGCGCGCGCCCGGGACGGGCTCCAATACCCGACCATCAGGAAGATCAACGGGATGAAGACGATCTCGCCACCGACCGCGATCCAGAAGTAGTTGCGCCACTGCTTGGGCGAGTCGTGTGCCGCCTTCTGCGCATCCTGCAACGTGGCCGTGACCGACGCCGGCACCTTGCCCAACTTCTGCAGCGCCTGCTCGGCCTGCAGCACCTTCGCGCCGTCCTGCTGGAGCAGCAGCAGGTTCGCCGGCGGGATCGTGGCCAGCTCCTGCAGCCGGGCTTGGGCGTCCGCCGCGCTGATGCCGAGTTTGGACGTGATCTCCTGCACCGCCTTCTGGGCGGCCGCAGTGTCCGTCGGGTTGGTGAGCAGCGCGGTGATCGTCTGCTGGTCGACCGCCTGCGCCGCCTGCAACGCCGGCCCGTGTTGCGCGTTCAGCGTCGCAATGGTGACGACGTCCGGCATCGGCACCCCAGACAGCTCACTCACCGCCTTGGCGCCGGCGGCCTGGTCAGCCGGGTTCTTCGTCAATGCCGCGAGGGTCGCTTGATCGACCTTCTGCGCAGTGGCCAGCTCCGGCGCGTACTTGGCCGCCAGTTGCTGCGCGACCGGCCCCTTCTCGACGAGCGTCGACACCGTGTTCACCACGTGCGGAACGATGAACACCGACACCGCGATGACGATGCGGATCACCAGGCCCCAGATGGCCAGGCCCGTGGCCGTCAGCGCGGGATTTCGCTTCTCGACCGTCTCGGTGAAGCTGGCCATCCACGGCGCATACGCCACGCCCAGTGACACCGCGAGCAGGCTCAAGATCACCGCAAAGGTGCTGAAGCTGGTCGTGGGGTGGGTCGCACGCAACGCGAAGATGATGGTGAACACGATTGCGCCGATGGCGCCGGCGACCATGAACGGCTTGCGTACGCGTGCACGGTCGGACAGGTAGCCGATAACGAGCAGGCCGGCGGCGTTGAACGCCCACATCCAGTTGCCCAGCGCGTTCGCGGTCGACTGGCTGAACCCGAAGATCGTCTGGAAGTAGACGGGGAAGAAGCCGACGGCCACGTAGTAGATGATCAGGAACAGGCTGATGGCGAGCGCAGAGAGGACGATGTCCGGCTTGAGCATCTGCCGGAACGGATGCCGCAGCGACGCCTCGACGTCGATGCCCGCCGCCCTCGCCTCGATCAGCGCCCGGTCGCGGGCCGAGACCTGCAACTGGTCACGCAGTTCCGGGGTGAGCTCGCGTAGGAACAGCGCCGACAGCACCGCG
>DATFTS010000641.1:0-1830 GCA_035261645.1 Jatrophihabitans sp.
AACCCGCGTCCGACGAGGTCGCGCACCACGGGCAGGACGGCCTGCGCCACCTCATCGACCGGCCGACCCACCGCGTCCGCCAACAGGCGAACTGGGGTCTCCAATGGCGCGCCGGCAGCGCAGCCCGCAACCAGTGCGGAAATCGCATCGTCAGTCTCGAGCTCCCACCGCATCGCGAAGCTCTGCCGCAGGGTCGTTCGCGCCGGCGCCCAGCCGTCGTCGCCGAGCAGTTCCGCGCGATCGCGCACAAGCCCGGCAACCGGCGCAAGCCGGGACGCAAGCAGCTCGGCGTCGCCGCAGCCGGCGAGCCATCGCTGCCGCGCGTGCCACTCGGGCAGGTGTGCGCCGATGGGCTGCTCGAGCCGCTGCGGCACGTCCTCGATAACCAGCAGCGGATCGTCACCGTCGCTGCGCCAGAGTGTGATCATTCCCATGCCGATGGCGGCCACCCCGGCCGCGGCGAACCAGTCCAGCCAGGCCTGGTAGCGGCTGCGCCAGCGGGACGACCCGGGCTGTTCGCCGGCGTCGCGCAGCCACAGCGCCACATACTCGCCGGGGTCGGCGATCTCCCGTTGCCACACCCAGGCGTCGCAGCCTCGCCCGGCGACCCAGCCCGCGACCCGGTCTTGCCAGGGCCCGTCCGCGGGAATGATCCAGTTCGCCAGCAACTGCGCGGTGCCGCCCTCGGCGAGCACGCCCGGCAACCGCTGCACCAGCGAGGCGCACACGGCGTCACCCGCCATGCCGCTGTCGCGGTAGTCGTAACCGCCGGCGCCGTCCGACACGACAAAGGGTGGGTTGCTGACTACCAGGTCGAACCGCCCGTCGGTCACAGGATCGAGCAGCGAACCTGCGCGCAGGTCCCAGGACTGTTCGGAGAGCGCTGCCGTGGTGGCGGCCATCCGCAGCGCCCGCGCGCTGACGTCAGTAGCGATCACTGAGCGGGCATGCATCCCGAGGTGCAGCGCCTGGATGCCGCAACCCGTGCCCACGTCGACCGCCGTTCCCGCCGGCAGCCGCGGCGTCGCCTGCGCAAGCGTCAAGGACGCGGCTCCGACGCCTAGCACGTGATCGGCGGCCAGCGGCGCGCCGCGGACCTCGGCGCCTTGATCGGAGACCACCCACCAATTCGCAGCCGGACTGCCCTCGTGGCCCGCCTGGGCGTACGGACGCAGGTCGAGCAGCGCCTTGACACCCGCATCCGAGTCGGCGATCAAGCCGGCACTACGAGCGCGGTCAAGCGGGAGGCCTCCCAGCGCGGCACGTGCCGCGGCGACGGGCACGGAGTCGCCCAGCATGAAGAGGCGGATCAATGTCTCGACGGGCCCGTCTCCGGAGAGCTCACGAGCCGCGCCACTGAGATCGCCGCGCTGCAGCGCCGCTTCGCCACGTGGACCCAACATTTGCGCCACGGAGTCGACGGTGTAGTCGGCGATCGCCTGCCGAAACACGTCGGTGTCGCGCTCGTCGAGTAACCCGTGGATCACCCCGCCATCGTCTCGCACGATCTGATCGCCCGTGCGGCGAGATTTTCCGGCGCCACGGTGGGACGATGTCTGTATGCGTCGTTCGCGTGGCGATCACCCGGTACTGATCACGACCGCACCGGAGCGCAGCGAGGACGAGTTCGATCGCCGGCGCACCAAGTACGCGATCATGATGGCCCTCCGCGCAGCGTGCGTGATTGCGGCGGCGATGACCTATCGGATCTCCATCGCGCTCGCGCTCGCCTTCGTGGTCGGCGGGATGATCCTGCCTTGGTGCGCGGTGATCATCGCGAACGACCGGCCGGCGAAGAAGCGCGCGCAGCGCATGGGCCAGCGACCGGAC
>DATFTS010000642.1:0-2944 GCA_035261645.1 Jatrophihabitans sp.
CACCCCGACCACATCATGGCGCACCGCGTGGCGACCGCCGCCGCAGAGCGCGCCGCGGACCCGTCGCACGGAACCGGCGAGCCCTGGCACGTCGCAAAGCTGTACTGGACGGCAGCGCCGAAGTCGGTGCTGCGCCGCAGTTTCGGTGCCGTGCAGGGTCGCGCAGACCTGCCGTTCGGGGCGGCCGACGTGGACGATCTGCCCTTCGGCGTCGACGACGAGCTCGTCACCACCGCCGTGGACGGCACCGGATTCGGCGAGCAGAAGCTCGCCGCCCTCGCCGCGCACCGGACCCAGATCACCGTCGACGGGGTGTTCTTCGCGCTGTCGAACATGCTCGGGCGGGAGGCCCTCTCGGTGGAGTACTTCCGGCTGGCGCAGGGCGAGCTTGGGGCCGAACGCGACAGCGACGGCCGCGAGACCGACCTCTTCGCAGGCGTGGAACTGTGACATTCCCCCCGGTCACGACATGGGAGCGTGTCGCTCTCGTGCTGGTGACGCTCGCCGGTGCGCTGGCGGGCTTGCTCGAGGCGTTGCTGGTGCCCGTGTACGTCGGCGCGACCATCGTGCCGCTCGCCGTCTTGCTGGCAGTGGTCAGCAACGTGGCGCTGCCGCGCCTTGCCCGTGCGCTTGTGCCGCGGACGGCCGCCGCCGTGGCGCCGTTCGTGGCATGGCTGATCGTGATGATCGGCTTCGGGGCGATCGGCCGCCCGGAGGGTGACGTCATCCTGCCCGGTGCGCCCGGGGGGGTGGCAGCGGTGACCTACGGCCTGTTGATCGTCGGCACGTTGGCCGGCACCGCGACCGTGGTGTGGCTGGCGCCGCCGCCGCAAAGTCGGCCGCAGAGCGGCAAGCAGCCGCCCGTCAGCCGGTGAACGGTTCCCGGTTGGCCTCGTTCAGCGCCTCGCGGACCGCGTTGACCGCGGCTGGGGGCATGTCCGTCTCGACGAGCTCTGCGCGCGGGAAGCGGGCCAGCTCACGTTGCAGGTCGGCCACCGAGACGTGGCTGACGAGCATCGCGACGGCGGTGCGGCCGGGCGGTACGGCTTCGCGCAGCTGATGGATCGTCGCGTCCTTGACACCGGTGTCGCGCAGCTTGGCATAGAGCGCACCGCCGCCGGCGGTTGCCGCACCAACCACCAGCCCGGCGATCGGGCCACCGAACAGAGTGCCGAGCAGCAGCCCCCAGACACCGCCGCCGACGCCGGCCTGGCCCGGCGTGACGTCGGTGGTCTCGGTGACGTGCGAGGTGCCGTCCTGCTCGCGCCGGATGATCACCGCGTCGTGCAGTTGCAGCTCGTGGTCGCGTTGTAGACGCGCCGCCGCCAGCAGGAACTCCTGCGCCCGCATCGGGTCGTCGAAGGAGATCACGAGCAGCTTGCTGTTCTCAGGCGGCCGCGACATGCGGTTGATTCTAAGTGCCTGGGTCTACGTGTCTGGGTCTACGTGTCTGGGTCTATGTGTCTGGGTCTATGTGCTTGGCGCGGTGCGGTAGCGGTAGTCGTGGTGGACCCAGTAGCCGAGCCGCTTGTAGAAGGTGACCGCGGCCTCGTTGTCGCTGGAGACCTCCAGATGCGTTCGGAGGGCACCTTCGGTTCGGCCCCATTGCCACAGTGCGCGCATCACCGACGTGGCGAGGCCGGTGCGCCGGTGCTCCGGCGCTACCTCGACGGCGGTGACGCCGAGCCAGCCGTCGTCCAGCGTGGCGCGGCCGATGGCGATCGCCGTGCCGTCGGCGTCCCGCACGGCGGCGAAGGCCGCGTGATCGTGCCGTGTGAGCAGCGCGCGGGCGGCCGGCCGGAGGCCGACCCCGTCCCGGAAGCGGCGCAGCCACGACTCGTCCGGAGCCACGTCGACGCTGACGCTGTGCTGCGGCGCGGCCGCAGGCAGGACGTCGAGGCGCGCGACCATGACGTGGACGTCCGGGCTCGGTTCCCAGCCCCGCTCGCCGAGCTCGGCGTCGAGCAGCCGGCGGGCCTCGGTCGGCACCTGGAACTTCGGCGGGAGGCCATGCTCGGCGTACCAGCTGCTCACTTCGGCCAGCGCGGCGTCGACGGGCATGCCCGGGGCCTTCAGGGGTAGCACCGAGTTGGCCCGCCCGGTGAATCCGTCGCTGGCGCGCAGCAGCCAACCGCCGAGCTCGGCGGTGTGCTCGGCACGCCACCCAGCGGCGACGATGCGCTCGAGTTCAAGCTCGTCCGCCGTCGAGGGCGGTGCCAGTCGCGCGACGGCGATGCGGTCGAGCGGCACCTCGACAAGCCCCTGGCGGCTGTCGATGACGGCGGTCTGCGCGTCCAGGCCGACCAGGTCACCGACCACGTCACCGAACGTCACGCGGCCTTGAAAATCGTGATCCAGGACTCGGCGCACGCTCACCCGGCGACCCAGCCAACTACGCTCCAACACGAGCGGCATACTAGGACGCGCACGGGGTCCCCGGACTCCCGCTATCGCAACATCGCCCGGAGGAGCGCAGTGACTTACGTAATCGCCGAGCCGTGCGTCGACGTCCTCGACAAGGCGTGTATCGAGGAATGTCCCGTCGACTGCATCTACGAAGGCAAGCGGATGCTCTACATCCACCCGGACGAGTGCGTCGACTGTGGTGCCTGCGAGCCGGTGTGCCCCGTCGAGGCGATCTACTACGAGGACGACGTCCCCGAGCAGTGGCGCGACTACTACCAGATCAACGTCGACTTCTTCGAAGTCCAGGGTCTGGGTTCGCCGGGCGGTGCCGCGAAGGTCGGCAAGATCGACGGTGACCACCCGAAGGTCGCTGCGCTGCCGCCGATGGGCGAGGGCCACTGAGGGTTCGCCCACCCGGCGGCCCTGGGGTTGCCGGTTGATCTTGTTGCGGCCGCTGATCGTGTTGGCTCCGCCGATCTTGTTGCGCCAGGGCGGTTGCCACGCGTGTGACGCAACAAGATCGCTGCCCGTCCAGGAT
>DATFTS010000643.1:0-2237 GCA_035261645.1 Jatrophihabitans sp.
CCTACGCCGAGGTGCTGGCCGCCGCGCCAGACCACTATGACTGGCCCGAACTGGACGAGAAGTCGCCGGCCTCGATGTGTTACACGAGTGGGACCACTGGCGACCCGAAGGGTGTCGTCTACTCGCACCGCTCGACGTTCCTGCACGCCATGGCGACGCTGTCGGCGATGGCCCTCGGCGCGAGCGATCGCGACCGCGCGCTTGTCGTCGTGCCGATGTTCCACGTCAACGCATGGGGCATCCCGTATGGGGCGTTCCTCTCCGGGACGACGATGTTGATGCCCGGACCGCACATGGCGCCGGCGGCGCTGTGCGACATGATCGAGGCCGAGCGCGCCACGCTGGTTTCAGCCGTCCCTACCTTATGGGCCGGCATATTGCAGGTGGGGCAGGACCGGTCGTTGGACCTCTCGTCGGTGCGCCTGGGCACGTCCGGGGGTGCCGCGATCCCGCGGTCGCTGATGGCGGCGTTCGAGGAGACGTACGGGCTGCGGATCATCCAGGGTTGGGGGATGACCGAGACCTCGCCGGTGGGTGGTATGGCGCACCCGCCGGCCGAAGTCGAGATCGGCGCACCGGACGAGCTTGAGTGGCGGATGAAGTCGGGCCGACTGCTCGCCGGCGTGCAGATGCGTATCGTCGCCGACGACGGTGCGGTGTTGCCGTGGGACGGCGAGTCGGTCGGTGAGATCGAGGTGCGCGGCCCGTGGATCACCGGCGGCTACCACCGCGACGACGCGCCGGAGAAGTTCCACGATGGCTGGCTGCGTACCGGCGACATCGGCACCATCGACGGCCGCGGTTTCTTCCAGATCACCGATCGGTCGAAGGACGTGATCAAGTCCGGCGGCGAGTGGATCTCTTCCGTCGAGTTGGAGAACCTGCTTGCCGCCTCGCCGGACGTCCTCGAGGCCGTGGTCATCGGCATCCCGGACGAGAAGTGGACCGAGCGCCCGCTCGCCTTCGTGGTGCCGCGCGGTGACCCCTCGCCGGCGGTGCTGGCCGAGTTCCTGCAGGGCAAGGTCGCCAGCTGGCAGGTGCCGGAGAACTGGGCGTTCATCGACGAGGTGCCCAAGACCAGCGTCGGCAAGTTCGACAAGAAGGCGCTACGCGCGCGGTATGCGTCCGGCGAGTTCGACATCGCGCGGACGAAGGCGCCCGGCGAGAAGTGAGCCCCGCGCAACCTGTGGCCGGCGAGGTCCGCGCCGGTGTCGGGGTGGACGTCCATCCGATCGAGGCCGGCCGCGACTGCTGGATGGCCGGCCTGCTGTGGCCGGGCATCGACGGCTGCGCCGGCCATTCGGACGGCGACGTCGCCGCGCACGCTGCCTGCGACGCGCTGCTCTCCGCAGCCGGGATGGGTGACCTGGGCGCTGTGTTCGGCACTGACGATCCGCGCTGGGCGGGCGCATCCGGCGTCACGCTGCTGCGCGAGGTGACGCGGTTGATCGGCGAATCCGGCTGGACGGTCGGCAACGTGGCAGTGCAGGTGATCGGCAACGAACCGCGCCTCGGCCCGCGCCGGGCCGAGGCGCAGACAACGCTGTCAGCGGCAGTGGGTGCGCCGGTTTCGGTGGCGGCGACGACCACGGACGGGTTGGGCCTGACCGGCCGTGGCGAGGGACGCGCCGCGATCGCGACCGCCGTCCTGACCCGCTGAGTTCTCGCGTACTAAGCGGTCACGCGGAGGCGAACGCCGCGTCCAACGCTTGGGTCAGATCAGCCCACAGGTCCTCGACGTGCTCGATGCCGACGGAGAACCGCAACAGCGACGCCGGCGTGCCGAACGCCGCGTCGATGTCGTGCCGGGCCCGTCGCTCGATCAACGACTCGACGCCGCCGAGGCTCGTCGCATGACTGATCAGTTGCACTGCCTCGCACACCCGCTCGGCCTGCGCGGCACTGCCGTCGATCTCGAAGGAGATCATCGCGCCGAAGCCGGCGTGATCGCGCGCGGCAATCGCGTGGCCGGGGTCGTCAGGCAGGCCGGGGTATCGCACCCGCGTCACAAGCGGGTGCGAGGCCAGGCGCTGCGCGAGCGTCATCGCGTTCGCCTGCGCGCGCTCCATGCGTAGCGCCAAGGTGCGCAGGCCGCGCGTGGCGAGGTAGCTCTCCAGCCCGCCCGGCACGGCTCCGGTCAGCGTGCGCCGCAGGTGCAGGTCATCGGCCAGTTGCGCCGAGCGGACGGCGAGCGCGCCCATGATGAGGTCGGAATGTCCGGCGAGGTACTTCGTGAC
>DATFTS010000644.1:0-3866 GCA_035261645.1 Jatrophihabitans sp.
CGCTGCACCACCGCCGCGCCGTGGTCGTCGATCTCGATCGCCAGTAACGAAACAACCGTTACGGACAGCAGCATCGACCCGATGGTGTCAGTGGCGTAGTGCCAAAGATTGCGGATCAAGCCAAGGGCGGCCACGACCACCCAGAGCGCCAGCAGCGAGAAGAAGGCGACCCGCGCCCGTCGGCGCAGCTGGAACTGGCCGGCCACGATGACCAGCACGCACACGGTTGAGGCGACCGCCGCCTCGTGTCCACTGGGAAAGACACCCCGCACCTGGAAGGTGCCGACAACGAGCGCCCGGTCGACGATCGGTTTGAGCACGTCTTCGGTGACCAACACCGTGATCGTGGGGCCGAGGACGGCGAGCGCCGCCAGATCCCAGCGTCGCACCAGCGCGCTGCCGACCGCGACGAAAGCGCAGATCGAGACAGCGATCGCCGGCGTCGAGAAGCTGAGCAGGGTCAACGCGCCACCGTTGCCGATGTGCCGGTACGCGTGCACGAAGACCCAGGTGTCGAACGACGTGGAACGGCCACCGGCTACCGCCACTGCGAGTGCGAGAACGCCTGCAGCGGTCACGACAGCGGCCCAGAGCGCCGGACGCCGCCACCGTTTCGCGATCAGCGGCGCGGACATCGACACATGATCCCAGAGCAGCCTGTGGGCATCACGCGAGCCGGTTCGTTCACGACACCGCGGCAAAGCTGAAAGGCCCGCGACACCGCCGGGTAGGTATGCGTTCGTAGCGTCCGACGAGCGCCGGTGCGGACACAGCGGTCTCGAACGAGCGCCGGCGCCAGACCGAACAGTTGGTCTCAGAACGCGGGTTCCCGCCCTGGCGCTACCAACGCGAGCTAGGGGAGTCAATGCGCGCAATGGTCTATCGCGGTCCGTACCGGATCCGTGTCGAAGACAAAGACAAGCCGTCGATCGAGCATCCCAACGACGCGATCGTCCGGGTGACCCGAGCCGCAATCTGCGGCTCTGACCTGCACCTGTATCACGGCATGATGCCGGATACCCGCGTCGGCCATACGTTCGGTCACGAGTTCATCGGCGTTGTCGACGAGGTTGGCTCGTCGGTGCAGAACGTCAAACCCGGCGACCGGGTGATGGTTCCGTTCAACATCTTCTGCGGCACGTGTTGGTACTGCGCGCGCGGGCTGTACTCCAACTGCCACAACGTCAACCCGAACGCCACCGCCGTTGGTGGCATCTACGGCTACTCGCACACGTGCGGCGGCTATGACGGGGCGCAGGCCGAGTACGTCCGAGTGCCGTTCGCCGACGTGGGCCCATCACTCATCCCGGACTGGATGGAGGATGACGACGCGGTACTGCTCACCGATGCGCTGGCCACGGGCTACTTCGGCGCACAGCTCGGCGACATTGTCGAGGGCGACGTCGTGATCGTGTTCGGCGCCGGACCGGTAGGCCTGTATGCCGCGAAGTCGGCGTGGCTGATGGGCGCCGGCCGGGTGATCGTCATCGACCACATCGACCACCGGCTGGAGAAGGCCCGCTCGTTCGCGCAGGCGGAGACGTACAACTTCACCGAATACGACGACATCGTGGTCGAGATGAAGAAGGCCACCGACTACCTCGGTGCCGATGTCGCGATCGACGCGGTCGGGGCGGAGTCCGACGGCAACCTCTTGCAGCATGTGACGGCCGCCAAGCTCAAGCTGCAGGGTGGTTCGCCGGTGGCCTTGAACTGGGCGATCGACTCGGTGCGCAAGGGCGCCACCGTCTCGGTGATGGGTGCGTACGGCCCGATCTTCAGCGCGGTGAAGTTCGGCGACGCGATGAACAAGGGTCTGACGCTACGGATGAACCAGTGCCCGGTGAAGCGACAGTGGCCGCGGCTGTTCGAGCACGTCCGCAACGGATACATCAAGCCGAGCGAGATCGTGACGCACCGCATCCCGTTGGAGGACATCTCCGAGGGCTACCACATCTTCTCGTCCAAGCTTGACGGCTGCATCAAGCCACTCGTCATCCCCAACGCTGCGTAAGGGAGAACAACCGCCATGACCTACACGGCTCAGAAGCCGCCTATCGCCGCGTCCAGCGACGAGCTACGTGCCCGCATCCCCGGCTGGGGTGCCGACCTCGACCCGAACAGTCGCCCGTCCGTGCCGATGCTGAAGTTCCAGGAGACGGGAGCTCACTGGGAGTTCCCCGAGCGCCAGCCGGAGCGGTGGCCGCGCGAGCGCTCCATCGAGCACAAGTTCCTGACACCGGTCTTCGGCACAGCTCAGCCACCGCGCGGTCTGCCCGGAGAGATCCGCCGCTATGCGTACAAGAAGTACAGCGAGGGTCGCGCCGCCCACTGGCTGCTGCTGATGGCCGCTGACCGGCTTGACTCGCTCGAGAGCAGCCTGGCGTCGCTGCTCACGTTGCACCCGGACAACCCGATCACCGAGACCGGCGTGCTTGCCGAGTTCTCCAAGAACGGTGCCGCCGCGAGGGCGAACAGCAAGCGCACCGACACCCGCCATCAGGTGCTGGACCCGCTGATCGTCGGCACCCCGTGGTTGTTGCGCCTGGGACTCGGCATTGTGCTGATCAGGCTGCTTGCCAGGGGTGTGCGAGTCGTCCGCTGAGCTGCTATCGCTCGAACAGACCGACCAGTGCGCCGCTGCCGACCTTGTGCCCGCTCACGGCCGAGCGCACGTCGTCGCCCGTCGGTTCGTCCGGCACCTGCAACCACGTGTTGAGCGCGAAGAGCCGGAACTCGTAGCGGTGCGGGTCATCTCCCACCGGCGGATGTGGCCCGCCCCAGCCGAGTTCGCCGTAGTCGTTGCGGCCCGCGCGTGCGCCGGGCGGAAGTGACTCACCGATTTCGCGCGCCTCGGACGGGATCCCTACGACCACCCAATGCGTGAACCGGTGCGGCGAGTCGAGGTCCTCGCACAGCAACGCCATCTCGACGGTGCCCTCGGGTACCCGCGACCATTCGAGTGGCGGTGTCAGGTTGCCGCCGTCGAGCGAGTAGCGCTCCGGGATGAAGTCGTGGTCGAGGAACGCGGGGCTACGCAGGTCGATCGCGCCGTGCTGCTCCGACCCCGGCGGCCGGTTCTTTCCGAGCGGGCCTCGGGCCCGTTCCAAGGGCGGCAGCGGCCGCGGCGGGAACAGCCGTTCGAGGGCAGCGCGCGCCGCCTCGTCCGCCCGCTCGTCCGGGATGCTCGGCACGTGCTTTCGCTCGAAGTAGCTGCGTAAGCGCGCCCGCCGGATATCAAACTTGTGGCTGCCCGGTTCCGGCATCGAGTTCGCCCCCTCTTGGTCTCTCCTGGAGACCTACCCGGCGCCCCTGGCAGGCATCACCCAGCAGATCGGCTTGCGGGACGGCACAATCTGACGGTGCTCATCGATCCGCACATCCATCAGTGGGACCCGTATCGCACTCCGCGGGTGGTGTCCGGTCGGGCGTTGTTGCTGCGACCGCTGCCGAGGTACCCGCGTCCGCTGCGCCGGTTGCTCCCCCTGGCAGATCGCGAGTTCATCGGCGACCCGTCGTTCGTGCTCAAGCCGTACCTCCCACGCGATTACGAGGCCGACGCGCGCGGTCTCGACATCGAGGCCGTCGTGCATATCGAGGCCGAGTGGAAGGTGCGCAAGCACGCGGACTCGGTGGCCGAGACGCGCTGGGTTGCCGCGCTACCACTGACCCGACCGCGACTCGGCGGCATCGTTGTGCACGCCGACCCGCGCGAGCCGGACATCGCGGAGGTTCTCGACGCACATCTGTCGGCCAGCCCGCTCGTGCGTGGAGTGCGTTGCAGCGCGGCGTCCCACCCCGATCCGGGTGTCCGCGACTTCACCCCCTTGCCGCACCTACTGACCGATCCGGCGTTCCTGCGCGGC
>DATFTS010000645.1:0-8280 GCA_035261645.1 Jatrophihabitans sp.
GGGCTGGGTTCATCGCCGACTCGGCCGGGCCTGCGGTCATCGCGTCGGCCGCCGCACCATTCGACGCTGCGTTGGTCGACGCAGCACCGTGCACATACCAGGTCCAGCTCGGGATCGGCCACGCGTCAAACCGGCCAAAGCTCCAGATCGTCAACGCGTCGCGCCCGGACGCGTTCTTGACGGCGAACTGGTTGTTGTGGCCGGTCGCCTCGAGCGTCGACGAGATGGTCCTCCCGTGTGTGCGTAGCTGGGGCTGCGCTACGCCGCCGACCCCCACACCGAGCGGCCACATGCTGACGGAGGTGTTCTGTGTCGGCGACGCGCTCACCTTGACGTTGAACGCAGTGGTCAGCGAATGTCCGTACCTGCCGGGGGAGACCGTCCGGCTCACGCTCGCACCGAGCGTGCTCGCCAGCAACCGTGTCGGAGCGGTGGAGTAGTAGCGCTGGCCGCTGTCGAAGTAGTTGTCGTCGACGTAGCCAAGAATCGTGACCTTCAGCTGCACCGGCTTCGGGCCGCGGTTCAGAAAGGACACGGAGGGGTACTGGGTTCCCGTCGACGGGTCCGGCCACAACCCGGACGCGACGAGGGCGGTGTTCGACCACGTACCACCTGCGCCGTAGGCGAGCACGGCGGCGTTGGACGCGCGGCTGTTGGTGCGGAACGCGGTGATCGTGCCCGGCGCCGCGCTGCCGTAGGCGGTGACATTGACCAGCAGTGACGTGACGTGCGGGGTCGTGAAGGTGTTGAAGTTGACCGGCGAGTCCACGTAGTAGTCATGCTTGAGCGCACCTATGTGGAACGCCTTGGTGTCCATGATCACGCCGCCCTTGGTGTACTCCTGCAGCGCACCACCCTGCCCATACGACGCGGCGAGCCCGTTGCCGGACACGAAGCCGGAAAGGTCGACGAACACCTTGGTGTTGCCGTGTCTCGTTGAGATCGTGATGCGACCGCCGGTACCCACCTTCACCAACACAAAGTTGGTCGCGGTTGCGCCCCTGTTCAACGCAAGATCGGCTGCAGCAGGCTGCCGGCTACCTGTCGGGTAGACAGTGATGTTCGTGGCGCTGGTCGCGTTCGAGCCGAGCACGTTGAGCGCGACGGCGGCGACACCGGACCTGGGAACGCCGTAGTGTCCGAGCACCTGCAGCGTAAAGGGGTCCCCGGCACTGATGACGTGACCACTGACGATGCGCATGGGACCGACCCGGTGGTACATACCCGGGCCGTACTTCGGCCAGGGCTCCGAGGCAATGACAGGCGTTGCAACGCCGGACGCTCCGTCGACGAACATCGGCTGAATCGCGTAGTAGTACACCTTGCCGGGTGTGACGCTGCCATCGGTCTGGTCGATCGGGCAGCAAACCATGGACACGTCGCGGAACTTAGTGAGTGCGTGCGGGGCGGTGCCGCGGTTGATCTGGTAGTGGTCGACGGCCGCGCCGATCGGTGCCGGCAACTGACGCCAATGCAGACGCACTTGGTGCGGGCCCGGCAGTGCGTAGTTGGTGATGAGGTTGTTGCCCTCGACCGCGAGTTTCACCACCCGATCGGCAAGGCCGATCGTCTGCGATGGCAGGGTGAGCGTGGCGAAGCTGCCGGCGAAGGTGTCGCTCACCGCGACCTTCGGGTTGGCCGCGACCGTCACGGTGCAGGGGGCACCTGGGTCGACTGCGTTGCCGGAGCAGAGGTCCGTCTTGATGACAAATGCGCCGGTCGCGCCGGTAAGGGCCGCCGGGCCGTAGGTGACAGAGTTCGTGCCGATGTTCTGGAAGGTGATCGTCACCGGTTGGCTGTCGATCTTGAGCAGTTGATCGCCGAAGTCCCAGGTTCGTGGCGAGACCTGCACCGCTTCGTATGTCGAGTCCGCGTTCCACCGGATCACGCCGGACATGGGTCGGCTGGTGGGCGCCTCGGCGCAGGTCACGTTGGTGTAGTCCGCCGCGAAGGTGGTGAACACGTCGCCCGTAAAGGTCTGCTCCAGAACCTGTAACGTCCCGGCAGTCGGGTGGCAGTTGTTGCCGTCGACGTTGATCAACAAAGTGGCGTCAGAAGGCAGGTTGTACGTCTGCACCGCAAGGGGAGTCGGTGTCGATACATCGACCTCTACCGCCCGTGTCGAGTCGTTCGACCCGGCGGCGCCTCCAGTGAACACGACACTGCTCGCACTCATGTCCTGCGCCGTCAGTTGCCCGGAGTCCACGACGTAGTCGGCCGCGAAGCCAAGCGCGCCTCCGGTGTCGTCGACGGTCACGATGGTGGTGGCCGCCGTCGCGTGCGCGGGGGTCGACACGGCCACGATGCCGGCAGTGCCAAGCAGACAAGCGAGGACAATCCGGATATTGCGCACGCTGACTCCCGATCTTCGTTGAATGGGGCGTCAGGAGCATAGATCGCCCGGCCGACAATTTCGCTGGACTTCGGCGCGACGAAACGCTCGTGATCTTGTAGCGTCCCCGCGGCGGTGGCGATCTTCGTCGCCGACCCCGGCCCTCCGCCAAGAAGGTTTGCGATGCCTGTTCGCCGTCTGCTCACCAGCGTGCAATGCCTGACCCTGACAGCAACGTTCGCCGTTGCAGTAGTTGCTTTGTCGCCGGCGATCTCCGCCGTCACACCGGCGCCGTCCGGGTTCCCGCTCGGCTTCGGCAACGACGCGAACGGGCAGGTCGGCGCCGGCACGGCCAACGACGGCACGCTCAACCCGATGCCGTCGCGGCTACCGGACGGAGTCGCGGCGGTGCAGGTCGCCGCCGGCTATTCGCACACACTCGCCCTGGGCACTGACGGTGTCGTCTACGCGTGGGGTTCGAACGACCACGGCGAGCTGGGCAACGGCGGCCCTGCTGGCAGCTCGGTGCCGACGCCGGTGACCATGCCTGTGAATACAACCGTCGTGAGTCTCGCCGCCGGTTATCTCGACAGCTTCGCCGTCACCTCGACCGGCGCTGTCTATGCGTGGGGATACGGCGGTCAGGGCGAGCTAGGCACGGGCAACTCGGACGACGCGACCACGCCTACGTTGCTCTCCCTGCCCTCCGGCGTCGAGGTGAGCTCAGTTTCGGCCGGCTACGCGCACACGTTGGCGCTCACGTCGACGGGTGCCATCTACGCGTGGGGTGCGAACAGCGCCGGCCAGCTCGGCGACGGCACGCTCAATCCCGCGCAGTCGCCGGTGAAGGTGCAGGTGCCGTCCGGCACCACGATGACGATGGTGTCCGCGGGCTGGGGGCACAGCGTCGCGCTCAGCTCGACCGGCCACGTCTACACCTGGGGTGCGAACAACCGAGGGCAGCTCGGGTTGCCCGCACGGCAGTTCAGCGTGCTCCCGGTGCCGGTCGACCTCGGCACCGCGAAGGCAACCTCGGTCGCAGCCGGTTACGAGCACACGGTTGCAACCCTGTCCGACGGATCGGCGCTCGCATGGGGTGACAACGCCTACGGCCAGCTCGGCGCGGGCAAGTCGGCGACGACGCTGCCGAGCACGGTGTCCCCCGTGGCCGTCCAGCTGGGCAGCGTGCATGTCACGAGTGTCGCCGCGGGGTTCGCGCACACGTTGCTGCTCGGCGACAGCGGCGCGGCGCTTGCGACCGGTGACAACAACTACGGCGAGCTCGGCACCGGTGATCGCGGCGCGGGCAGCACGTCCCCGGTGCCGGTTGCGCTGCCGGCGGGCTCAAGCGCGTTTGTCGTCGCGACGAGTTCCTTCTCGCTGACCAGCTTCGTCCTCGTCGCGCCTGTGCCGACAACGACGACGGTGACGACGACCAGCCCCAGCGTCACGCGCGGCCAGCCGGTGACCTTCACCGCCACCGTCGCGCCCAACAGTGGCGCCGGGACTGTCACTCTCACCTCCAGAGACACCGGCACGCCGTTGGCCGGCTGTGCCAACCTGCCTCTGCACGCCGCAGCTGGAGGCGGCTATCGCGCCACGTGCTCGACGGCCGCGTTGCCGGCCGGCACCACAGCGATCGGCGCGTCCTACTCGGGTGGCGCGCAGTACACCGCCAGTGCTGGGACGCTGGCCGGCGGGCAACAGGTCACGACGACCAGCGGCGTCGCTACTGCATGGGGTGCCAACGGGTCGGGCCAACTAGGCGACGGCAGCAAGACGACTCGCACTGAACCCGTGGCAGTGGCGTTCCCGCCGGGCACTCAGGTCGAGCAGGTTGCCGCTGGTTCGAACCACGCGCTCGCGATCTTGTCTGACGGGTCGGTGTACGCATGGGGCGACAACACGTACGGCGAACTCGGTGACGGCTCGAACACCAACTCGAAGTCGCCCGTTCGGGTAACGCTGCCCCCTGACGTCGTGCCGGTGCGCGTGGTCGCCGGAGCATTGACGAGCGCTCTGCTCGCCTCTGACGGCACGCTCTACACCTGGGGCTTCAACAGCGTCGGCCAGCTGGGCAACGGCGGCACGACGGACGCCTCGCAACCCACTCCCGTCGCGTTGCCGCCCGGCACGATCGTCACCGCCGTCGCACTCGGTGGCGCACATCTGCTTGCGCTGACCTCGACCGGTGCCGTCTATGCCGCCGGTGGCAACACCGCTGGGCAGCTCGGCACCAACAGCGTCGCACCGGCTCCGACTCCGGTGCTCGTGCACCTGCCAGCGGGCGTCTCGGTGGCGGACGTGGCCGCGGGCCGGGCGCACAGCCTGGCCGTCACCAGCGACGGCGCCGTGCTGGCATGGGGCGATGACAGCCACGGCCAACTGGGGACGGGCACCAACAACCCGGCTGTCGTTCCGGTGCCCACTGCACTGCCGCCGGGCGTGACGGTCACATCCGTGAGCGCCGGGGCAAACCACAGCCTTGCGCTGACAACGGACGCAACCGTGCTCGCATGGGGCGCGAACGACGCCGGCCAGCTCGGGATCGGCACGGACCAGGACGGCACCAGCCCCGCGCCGGTGACGCTGCCATCGGGCACCCAGGTCACGGCGATCGGTGCAGGGAGCAGCACGAGTTACGCGCTTGTCGCGGACGGCAGCATGCTTGCGTGGGGCGATAACGCTTCGGGTGCAGTCGGTGACGGCAGCACTGCGCCGCGCCTCTCGCCGGTGGCCGTCCACCGTCCGCCAGGCGGCACCGCAACGGCACTGGCATCGGGTGACGCCAGTGGCGCCGGCTATGCGCTCGTCCCGCGCATCAACGACCAGGTGGCCGTCACGTCGTCGGCCAACCCGTCAATGATCGGCAGCGTCGTGACCTTCACCGCCACGGTGAGTCCGGGCGACGGCGGTGGCACGGTCGCCTTCACTGACGGCGGCTCGACGATGGGCGGATGCGACGCCGTCCCCTTGTCGGGCACCGGGCCCTACACGGCGACGTGCTCGACCAACGCCCTTTCGGCCGGCAGCCACGCGATCGCGGCGACGTACACCGGCGACCCGCTCTACCTGGCCAGCGGCGGCGCGCTGGATGGCGGCCAGACGGTCAATCGGCACGCGACCGCCACGAAGGTCACCGCGTCAGTGGCGAAGGTGGCGTACGGCAAGTCGGTCACCTTCACCGCGACCGTCACGGGTTCGGACGGCGGCGGCAGCGTCGCGTTCGCCTACGACGGCACGACGATTCCGGGCTGCGCCGCAAAGACGCTGGCATCCTCGTTCGTCGGCTATCAGGCGAAGTGCCTCACCACGGCGCTGCCCCCAGGTCACCACGTGATCACCGCTGCCTATTCGGGTGACGCCCGATACGGGCCAAGCACAGCGACGTTGACGGGTGGTGAGCTCGTCACCGCGGCGACGAAGCTCGTCGCCAGCCCGGTGAAGATCACCTCGACCACTGGCGTGCCGACCTATCGGGCAGTGCTCACAGTCCAGGCCGACGGGACCCCTCTTGTTGGGATGACGGTCAAGTTCACGCTGAACTCGCTGTACGGCGCGTCCTCATGCTCCGCCGTGACGAATGACTCCGGGGTCGCGAGCTGTCAGGGCGCTCGGCCGCGCAGGTCCGGAGGCCAGTACACCGCCAAGTTCGCGGGCACAGACGTGTACTTGTCGTCCTCGGGCAGCGCCATCGTCAGCTTCTGAGCGGGCTGGCGCGACGCTTACCTGCCGAGCGGGCTACGCAGTCTCAGCCGTCGTCAAGACGCCGAGCCGGTTTCGCCATGCCTCCAGATCGCTGGCCCGGTAGACGAAGGCGTCTGCAATCCGCAGGTGGGCCGGCCCCAGTCCGCGCGAACGCCAGCGCTGCAGGTCGCCGGCGTCCACGCCCAGCGACTCAGCAACGACGTCCGCGGACAGCAGGCGCTCCGCCGCGCGGTTGGCGATTGATTTCACGATCAACCAATTGTCCGCGGATCGCTGACAAGCAGAAGGCCCCGGACGTCCTCATTTGCTGGGGGCTTTGGTCCTCAGTTGCGCCGCAATATGGCCAGCCTGTGCTCAGGCAACCCGAAGTCAGGTGCATCTGTCGGCGCAACATATGCGCCGTGGCCCGAGAGCAGCCACTGGATGAAAAACGCCACCGCGAGCACGAGCACGCCGGCGACGGCGTCCAGGATGAAGTGGTTCGCGGTACCCACGATGACCACGACCGTAGCCACCGGATGGACCAGCCCCAAGAGCCGGATCCAGAGCCGCCGCGCGCAGACGAAGATGGCGATGCCGGACCACAGCGCCCAGCCGATGTGCAGGCTGGGCATCGCGGCGTACTGGTTGGAGTGCTGGGCGATGCTGGGGTCGGCGAGTGAACCCCACGTATGGAATCTGACGACAGTGTCGATGTAATGGAAGCCGGGCAGGAGCCGGGGCGGGGCGGTCGGGTAGAGGAAGAACCCGAGCAGAGCCAGGAACGTCGTGGTCACGAGTACGGTGCGCGCGCCGCGGTAGAGATGTGGTCGCCGCAGGAACAGCCAGACCATCACGCCGATGGTCACCACGAAGTGCATGGTCGCGTAGTAGTAGTCGAGCGTCTGCGCCAACCATTCGTGGGCACCCACGAATTGGTTGAACGACAGCTCCCAGTTCAGATGCAGGATGTCCTGGAGGTGCTGGATGCTGCGCCCGTGCCGCATGGCGATGCTGACCTGCTGGGGGATCGCGTTGCGGCCGAACGAATAGACCCAGTAGCCGAACGCGATGATGGCGAGTTCCTGCCACCAGACCGGTCGGCGCCACCGCAGCATGCGGTGCGGCAAAATGCCCGAGTACCTGGTCGGTGCCGGACGCGCAGACGTGCGTTCAAGAGTCTGCGACATGCGGGCATCATTCCATCTCGGCGCTGGGATCCTCGGCGGGACACCGAACGCGGTGTTTGTTGCCAACTGGCGCGGTGCGGGCACCGCCTTGTCGAACGGGATAAGGGTATCGGTACGGATCAAATTCCCGGCGAAACGGGCGGGCGCTCAGGCGTTGATCAGTCCGCTGAGAGCGATGCCGCGAGCGGGCAGTGACAGCCAGCCCCTGGTGAACGACGAGAGCAGCCGCTTCCCGCTGCTGATGTCCGCGCCGATGTCCGGCTGGCGCGCGAGCAGTTCCTCGAACGCCACTCGCGCCTGCAGCCGCGCCAGGTGCGACCCGACGCAGAAGTGTGCCCCGCTCGAGAAGGCCAGGTGCCGCTTCACCTGGCGGCTGATGTCGAGCTGCGCCGCGTCGGCGCCGAATTCTCGCTCGTCCCGGTTGGCCGAGCCGTAGAGCATCAGCACTTTGGTCCGCGCGGGGATCGTGACGCCGTGCAACTCGACGGGCTCGGTCGTCATTCGGGCCAGCGCTTGCACAGAGGACTCCAACCGCAGGAACTCCATGACTGCGTTGTCGATCAGTTCGGGACGGGCGACCAGTCGCTCGCGCTCGGCGCTGTTCTGGTCGAGCAACATGACGCCGTGGGAGATGAGGTTGCCGGTCGTGTCGTTGCCGCCGGCGACCATCACGAAGCAGAAGCCCAGGATGTCCCAGTCGGTGAGTCGCTGCCCGTCGAGCTCGGCGGCGACGAGCGCCCCAAGCAGGTCGTCCTGCGCGTCCTTGCGCCGCGCGGCGATGACGTCGGTGAAGTAGGCGTACATCTCCGCGACCGAGCCGGCCGCGTCGCCGAGCCCGTCCACTGCGAAGCCGGCGTTCTGCAGCCGTACGAGGCCGGCAATCCACGGGTCCAACCGCGCCCTGTCGCAATCAGGAATGCCGAGCAGCCGGCCGAGAACGAACGTCGGGATAGGGGAGGAGAAGTCGCGGTGCAGATCGACCGTCTCGCCCGCCGCGGCCTTGCGCTCCATGACGTCGATCCTGGTGCGGACGAACTCACGCAACTCCGCCTCGAGCGCGGCGACGCGCCG
>DATFTS010000646.1:0-9118 GCA_035261645.1 Jatrophihabitans sp.
GTTCTTCGGCGGCGCCCCGCTCACCAGGTCGTCGAGCAGGTGGCGGGTGACGTGCGCGACGTCCGCTACGGCGCGGTCGAACGCCGCCTGATTGGCGGCAGATGGCTTCGACGTCCCAGTGATCTTGCGTACGTATTGCAGCGCGGCGGCGTAGACCTCGTCACCAGTAGCCGGGGGCTCGAAGTTGTGCAGGGTCCGGATGTTGCGGCACATGGCACCACCATGCCACGCCACGCCGACGAGGTGGCCGCTACTTCCAGCCGTTGTTGTAGACGTCGAGGCCGAACCGGTCCAGCCCGGCGGTCTGGGCGTAGCCGAGATAGGGCAGCCCGAAGACCTCTTCCAGCGAAGCGAGCAGCGAGTAGTGGTTGTACGGCGTGGTGCTCCATGTGCCGCCGCTCGTCCAGTGCGACAGGATCAACGCACCGACCTTGCCGCCACCGAGTCCGCTGATGCCGGGAAGCGGGCTGTTGGGCCCGGGGCCTTCACCACAACAGGCCGATGAGTCGCTCTGCGGCGAGTCGGCCTCGTCCGCGGTGATGATCAGCATGCCGTCCTTCTTGTACGCCGGCGAGTTGAGGATCTTGGGGACCCACGTCTGCATCCAGGCGTCAACAGAGGCCAGGCCGCCGGGCCGGCCGTCGACGCACGGAGCGTCGTGCCCGTCGTCGCAGAGGTTGGGCGTGATGTAGCTGAGGCTCGGCGTCGTGGCGCTGGAGGCCAGATCGGCCGGCAACTGCGAGAGGTCGACCACGTGCTGCGCGCACGTCGGCGAGTCGGTGATCGCGGCGAAGTACATGAACGGGTTGTGCCGGGTGGCGTACTGATCGCCTGGCTTGGCTGTCTGCGTGTTGTCCTGCGTGTTGAGCGCCGGGTGCCGGCAGGGAGTGCCCATGTCCTCCATGTAGCCCTTCCAGGACAGCCCCGCCGCAGTCAGCTGCGTCGGCAGGCTCGGCACGGCAGCCGGGAACACGCAGCCCTGACCGACGGCCTGGCCCGGCGCGACGGTGCCCGCTTGGACGAACTGTGAATAGACCTGACAGTCACCCTGCATCTGCGGGTTCGGTCCCTGCCCGGATATCTGCGCGACGTAGTTCGGCTGGGAGTTGTGCGCGGTGCCGTAGTAGCTGTTGAGCAGCACGCCCTTGTTCCGCAGTGTCTGCGCCAAATAGGGGGCCGCGGAGGTAGGACCCCACGTGGAGTCGTAGCCCTTGTTCTCGATGTTGATTACGAATACGTGGCCGACCGGCGGGACGTAAGCAGGCCGGGTGCCACTGGCCGCGGAGGTCGCGGCGCTCAGCGTGGCGAGGCCGACGGCGACGGCAAGGACGGCGGCGGCGCGGCGTCCGCGTGTGGCGGCCGTTCGTAGCACGCGGATCATGACGGCAGGCTCCATCCAAGGGTGACGGCGAGTTCTCTCAGGCCGGACCACTCGCCGGCTTCTGCCGATGGCAGCGTGTCGCCAGGGCACGCGGCGGCGACGAACTGGGGCACCGTGAACTGCGGCGCCGCAAGCCGCGGCGGGCTGGTGAAGTCGAGCGCCCCGACGATGTTCGCTGCCGCCTTGTCCCGCGGGCTGAGGGGCGGCAGGTTCCAGCGCCATTCGATGGCACGCAGCACCGACGTGTGGTCGTACACCGTGTGGTCGACGTAACCGCGCCGGGCGCGTGGCGAGATGACGAGCCCTGGTACCCGGAAGCCGCGCAGTGCGGTCTGCGCGGCGGCGTCCGGCGCGGTGCCCGGCGCGACGTGATCGTAGAAGCCGCCCCACTCGTCAAAGTTGATCACCAGCAGGGTGTTGGGCCAGTTCGGGCTCGACGTGACCGCGCGGTACACCTCGTTGAGGAACGACTCACCCGCGCGGATGTCGGCGTGCGGATGATCGTCATTGGAGGTGCCCGAGTTCTCGTCCTCGAAACGCGGATCGATGAAGCTCACCTGGGGCAGCTGACCAGCGGCTGCGTCGGTCAGGAACTGCGCGAAGGGGGCTGCGATGTCGAGGTACTTGGTGCCCCACAGCGCAAGGAAGGGGACGTCGGAGAAGTAGTAGCGCCCGGTGAGACCGGCAGCCGCCAGCCGATCCCAGATCGTCGGCAGCGTCGACACCGTGGTCGAGTTGTGGATGCGGTCGGTCTGCGCGGCGTGCTGGTAGAAGCGGTTCGGGTAGGTCTCGGCCATCGTCGCGGCGAAGTAGCGATCGCAGGCCGTCCACGTGGTCGCGGCCTGGCCCAGGAACGGAAGGTCCGGCTGGGTGTAGTAGCTGATCGCCAGCGAGTCGTTCTCGCCGGCTTTCAGCCAGCCGTCGCACTTTCCGCCGTTCAGTTCGATCCGGCCACCCTCGTACGAGTGGTCCGGGTCGTGAAATCCGCAACTGGCGTAGGCGGTCTGGTGGAACGTCTGGTGCGGGATGGCGTAGCGGTCGACGAAGCTGAGCCCGGCCTGCTTGCCGTCCGCCCCCGGGAGCCAGCCGAGGAAGTGGTCGAACGAGCGGTTCTCCATCATCACGACCACGACGTGATCGATGCCTGAGGTGGACGGGGACGGCAGCGCCGGCGCTGCACCGGCGGATGGGGCGCTGCCCGTCCACTCACCCGCGCCGGCCGCGACTGCGACACCGGCGCCGAGCAGGGCAGCGCTGGACAGGAACTGTCGGCGAGAGACGCTCACCCCGTGCTTAACCCCCGCACACCCCACCGGGTAACGGCCGGCCGCAGGATTTCATCCCTGGTTGCCCTACAGGTCACCTTGGCACGGGGGCGGCGGTCACCGCACCAGGCCGCGTCCGGTGACGAGCGGAAGGTCGAGGGCCGTTCGCAGACCTGGCGGCGCCGCGACCACCGCCTCGATCGCGTTGACCAGCCGCATGGCGGTCGCCTTGAGTCCGGCGGTGTTGTGGTCGCCGTCCGTGCCGAGCAACTGCATGTCGAGGGTGTAGTTCGGCTCGCCGGTCACGACGACGCGGTAGCAGCCCTGTCCGGCCGGCTGCGGCCAGTCGGGGCCGAGATCCGGACGCAGCCGCGTCACGTGCTCGAGCACACACACCGGCCGGCCGTCCTTCATGCCGAGTACCTCGAAGCGGAGGGCGGCCATCGTCCCTTCCTTGACGGTGCCGCTCGGGATCTCGAAGGTGTCGGGCGCCGGCAGTCGCACCACCGTCTCCTTGAGCTCGTCGAGCTCGACGCCCAGACCTGCGGCCAGCTGACGCACGACCGAGCCCCACGCCAGGCTGAGCACGCCGGGCATGAGCAGCATCGGCGTCTCGTCGAGCGGCTTGCCGAAGCCCATGACGTCGAAGAGCACGGTGGGGTTGTCGTAGGTCGCGTAGTCGAGCAGCTCCATGCAGCGGACCTCGTCGATGCGCTCGCAAACCGACGTCAGGACGAGCGGTAGCCAGTCGTTCGCGAAGCCAGGGTCGACGCCGTTCACGAACAGCGACGCACCGCCGTCGTGCGCAGCCTTCTCGATCGGCTCGACCAGTTCGGCCGGCACGACACCATGCGGGTACTGCAGGAACACCGGACAGCTCGAGACGACGTTGATGCCCGCGGACAGGAAGCGCGTCAGGTCTGCGATGGCTTCCGGCAGCCGGTTGTCGGCCATCGCGGTGTAGACGATGCAGTCGGGCTTGCTCGCGATCAACGCGTCGGCGTCGGTGGTGGCGCGCACCCCGAGATCGCGGCCCAGCCCGGCGAGTTGCCCCGCGTCCAGGCCGTCCTTCGCCGCGCTGGAAACCCACACGCCGGACAGCTCCAGTTCCGGGCGCGCGAGGATGCCGGCGATCGCGTGCCTGCCGACGTTGCCGGTGCTCCACTGGACGACCTTCAGGGTCACCGCGGCCTCCTACAGATCCGGGATCGGGAGTTTCATGTTCGGCTGGGTAAGGCCGCCGTGGACGTCGAGCACCGCGCCGGTGAGGTAGGCGCCGGCGGGGGAGCTGAGATAGACCACCGCAGCGGCGATGTCTTCGGGCGCGCCGAGCCGGCGCAGCGGCGTGGCCTGCTCGATTCCCGTGCGCATCTCATCGTTGTTCATCACGATGTCGAGTGCGGACGTCGCCGTGGAACCGACGGCGATGGCGTTCATCCGCACCCGGGGCGCGAGGTCTTCGGCGGCCAGCTCGGTGTAGTGGATCAGTGCACCCTTCGCCGTCCCGTACGCGAGGTAGCCGCGGCCGGACACCTTGCCGACGACGCTCGCGATGTTCACGACCGACCCGCCGCCGTCCTCGAGCATGACCGGGACTGCGGCCGTGGTGAGCGCGTGGGCGGTGGAGACGTTCCAGTGGAAGGCCCGCTCGAGGAAGCCGACCGACGTCTCCAGATACGTGCGCGGCATCGTGCCGCCGACGTTGTTGACCACGATGTCGAGCCGTCCGAACACGTCCTTCGCCGTCGCGGCGAGCGCGCGGATCTGCTCGGTCTCGTTGAGGTCGGCGACGACATAGTGCGCCCGTCGGCCGACCTCCTCGATCTGCGCGGCGGTCTCCTTCAGCTGTTCCTCGGTGCGCGCGGCGATCAGCACGTCAGCGCCGGCTTGGGCTAGTGCGAGCGCCGACGCGGCGCCGATGCCGCGCCCGGCACCGGTGACGATGGCCACCTGCCCGTCGACCCGGAACCGATCAAGGATGCTCGTCATGGTTTGGCTCCCGCCGCGGAAAGGCCGGCGAGCCGGCCGAAGAGGGTGGAATCGCCGAGAGACAGGCCGCTGCAATAGCCCTGCGCGGCGACCCCGGAGGTGGTGCGACCGGCCGCGAACAGTCCCGCGATGGGTTCGCCGTCGACGTCGAGCACCGCGCCGTCCACCCTGCTGTCCAGACCGCCGAGGGTGAACGGCGCATAGATGAACTTGTCCGCGCGCAGGTCGAAGGCAGCCAGCGGCTCGCGCAGCGGCGTCAGCACCGGCGCCCGCTTGTGGAACAGCGGATCCGCACCCTGCTCGGCGTGCTCGTTGAAGTAGGCGAGCGTGCCGACCAGCGAGCCGGCCGGCAGGCCGATCTCCTGCTCGAGTTCAGCGGCTGTCTCGCACACCCACGTGGCGCGGATGTTCAGCCAGTTCGGCGCGTAGTGCTCCTCGTCGACGATCAGGTAGGCGTGCCCGCCTTCGCGGATGAGCGCCGTCTGACCGACGCGGCCCATGTAGGTGTCCTCGTTGACGAACCGCTGGCCGTGCCGGTTCACGATGATGCCGTGCACCAGGCTGCGCGGGGCGTTGAACGGCAGCGCGCACTCGATGGCGTCCATGCGCTTGAGTCGCGCGCCGACCGCCTCCGCCATCCGGATACCGCGCCCGTCGTCGCCGTCGGTGCCCAGCCGTAGCGCGGTGGCGTGCACGGCAGGCGCGTGCCGCTCGAGCAGCTCCGGGCTGTTGATGAACCCACCGGCCGTCAGCACCACGCCGGTGCGAGCGCGGATCGTGACTTCCTCGCCGAAGCGCGAGGCGACGACGCCGACCACCCGCCGGTCAGCGGCAACGACCAGGCGCTCGGCCCGCGTGTCGTACGCGACGCGCGCCCCGGCATCGAGCGCCGCCTGCGACAGCAGCTGCATCAGCACCCCGCCGCCGGGACGGCCACCCTGGACGACGTGCCCGCGCGGCGCCGGTGTCGCGAGTTCGTCGTAGGGGTAGGCGTTCTCGCCTCCGGTGAACATCAGCCCTTCGCCGTCGACCGGCGACGTGCCGTTCGCGTGCGGCAGCACGGTCGCGAGGAAGCGCACCCCGCGGGCGAGCAGCCACTCGCGGTGTTCGAGGCTGCGCTCGCAGTACGTCTCGACCTTGGCCTGATCAGGGGACGAGCCACACGCGGCTGCCAGGAACGTCTTCATGTTCTCGACCGAGTCGTCGAAGCCCGCCGCCCGCTGCTCCGGAGTGCCACCGCCGAGGTAGATGAAGCCGTCGGACAGCGCCGCGGCGCCACCCGCGGCACCGGCGCGCTCCAGCACCGCTGTGTCCGCCCCTGCACACGCCGCCTCGAACGCCGCCGACGCACCGGCGGCGCCGAAGCCGACGACGACCACATCGGCCTCGTCGTCCCACGACGTCACGGCGGATGCGGGCCGCGGTGAAACCGTCATGCCAGCACGAGTTCCGCGCCGGTCAGCGCAGGGGCGTTGTCACGCTGGTCGACCGTGGTCACCAGGACGAGCCGGCCGTCCTCTCGCCAGACGGACGTTCGCAACGACTCGCCGGGGAAGACGACGCCGGTGAACCGCACGCCGTAGCCGGCCACGCGCGTGACATCGCCGCCGAGTTCCGCGTCGACCACGGCCTTGCACACCATGCCGTAGGTGCACAGCCCGTGCAGGATGGGCCGCGGGAAGCCGGCGCTGGCGGCGAACTCGGGATCGGAGTGCAGCGGGTTGCGGTCGCCGAGCAGCCGGTACCAGAGCGCCTGCTGCGGAACGGTCGGCGTGACGACCACCGCGTCGGGTGCCCGCTCCGGAGGCGCAGCCGCACCTGACGGCCCGCGGTCGCCCCCGAAGCCGCCCTCGCCGCGGGCAAAGATGCTGGACGTATTGGTCCACAGCGGACGGCCGTCCAGATCGCTCACGAGCGTCTCCGTCTCGATCACCGCCGCCGACCCCTTGTCGTACACCCCCTTGATGCGGGCGGTGGCGCGCGCCTTCCCCTCGGGGGGCAGCGGGCGGTGGACGTCGATGCGCTGCGTGCCGTGCAGCACCTTCGCGAGGTCGATGGAGATGCCCGGAAACTCGACGGCCGGCGGTTCGAAACGGTGCACCGTCTGCGCAACCACGGCGAAGGTGGGCAGCACCTGCAGCCGGTTTTCGAGGACGTAACGGAGCTCGCTCGCATCGAGCGGGTCCGCGCCGGCGCCGAGCGCCAGGTGGTAGAGCAGCACATCCGAGGCGGACCAGCCGAACTCCTCGCCGGGCAGCTGCGCCCCTCGCGCGACGTCCGGGTCAATGGGCACCGTGCAACTCCTCCGTGGCCGGCCGGCGCGCCCCTTCGGCGATGTGCAAGGCGGCGATGTGCAACGCGGCGAGGTAGCCGAACGTCAGCGCTGGGCCGATCGTCGCACCCGGGCCCGCGTACGTGTGCCCCATCACCGGTGAGCTGACGTTGCCGGCGGCGTAGAGCCCCTCGATCACCGAGCCGTCGGCGTGCAGCACGCGGCCGTGCACGTCGGTGCGCAGGCCGCCCTTGGTGCCGAGATCGCCGGGGACCATGGTGACGGCGTAGAACGGCCCCTGGTCGATGGGGGACAGGCACGGATTGGGCTTGATCGTGGGGTCGCCGTAGTAACGGTCATAACCGCTGTCGCCGCGCCCGAAGTCGGTGTCCTTACCGGTCCGGGCAAAGGCGTTGAACCGCTCGATGGTGTTGCTGAGCACGTCCGCCGGTACGGAGATCTGCTTCGCCAGCTCGGCGATCGAGTCCGCCCGCTTGACGACGCCCGCCTTGTACCAGCGGCCGGGAAGAGGCCGACGCGGCGGGACGCCGGCGAACACGTAGCGGTTGCGATAGCGCTGATCGATGATCATCCAGCACGGGATGTTCTCGCCCGGGCCATCGCCCCGGCCGTACTCGCCCCCGTACATCCGGTGCACCGCCTCGACATACGGCGCCGACTCGTTCATGAACCGCTCGCCCCGTGCGTTCACCATGATGCCGCCGGGCAGGGTGCGCTCGGCGAGGCAGAACCATGGCCCGCCGGTGAGCGGGATGGACGGGCCCCACCAGGCGTCGTCCATCAACTCCAGGTCGGCGCCGAGCCGCTCACCGGCGAGGATGCCGTCGCCGGTGTTCGCCTTCGCCCCGACCGTCCAGTCGGTGCCGATCGGTTCCCGCTGGTACTGCTTGCGCATCGCGGCGTTGTGCTCGAAGCCACCGGAGGCGAGAACGACGCCGTGCCGCGCGCGCAGCACCTCATGCTGACCGTCGACCGTCACGACGACACCGGTGACCACGTCGTCCTCCACGTGCAGGTCTTCGAGCGGCGTCTCGAGCAGCACGGGGACTCCGGCGTCCAGCAAGCCGAGACGCAGTGCGCCGGAGAAGGCCTGGCCGCGCACGACGAGGTCCTTTCGGGTGAGCATCGCCCAGATCCAGCGCAGCCCGATGCGCAGCACGCGCAGTACGCCGCGCGGGGTGCGCATCATGAGGGTCGCCCAGCGGAAGTCGGCCTGGGTGACGGCCACGTTCAGCGGCGACTTCCCGTACTCCGGCTCGAGGTTCGCCCGCTCGGCGCCGAGCTTCTTGAGGTTGAACGGCTTGGGCTCGACCGAACGGCCGCCGAGGCGCCCACCGGGCTGCTCCGGGTAGTAGTCGGAGTAGTCGGGCACCCACTGCATCCGCAGCGGCGAGTTGGCGAGCAGGAAGGAGAGCGCTTCTGGTCCCCGTTCGAGGTAGGTGTCGATGCGCTCGGCAGGCACGACGTCGCCGACGATCGCGTGCAGGTAGTCGCGGGCGGCGGCGGGGGTGTCCTCGACGCCGTCACGTTCGAGCACCTCGTTGTTCGGGATCCACACGCCACCGCCCGACCGCGCGGTCGACCCGCCGTAGTGCGCGGCCTTCTCGACGACGACGGTCCGCAGCCCGTGCCGCGCGGCTGTCAGCGCGGCGGTCATCCCGGCGGCGCCGCTGCCTACGACGACGACGTCGAACTCCTGGTCGCGCATGTGGAACAGGTTATAGTCCATGGGCTTGCGAGGCCATAGTCACGCGTTGATTAGCAGATAGAACAAGTTATAGTTTCTCCCACCTGCCGGGCGTCTTGTGTCACGGCATACGGTGGCTTGCATGGGTTTTGCATCGTTCGACGAGTACCTGTCGCTCTCCCGCGTGGTCGATCTGGCGCTGTCCACCGACGGTTCCCGGCTCGTCGCCACCATCGCCACGCTCAACGACGACGGCAACAAGCTGGTCAACGCACTGTGGGAGATCGACCCGTCCGGAGCATGCGACGCCACCCGCCTGACGCGCTCGGAGGAGGGGGAGTCGAGCCCGGCCTTCCACGCCGACGGTTCGCTGCTGTTCACGTCCGGCCGCGGCGGGGAGGACGACGACCCACCGGCGCTGTGGCGGCTGCCCGCAGCCGGTGAGGCCGAGCGGGTACTGACCCGCCCAGGCGGCGTCGCCGGGTTGAAGGTCGCCGCCGCGA
>DATFTS010000647.1:0-6710 GCA_035261645.1 Jatrophihabitans sp.
GCATGCCGCTCACTTCACTCCTCCGATGGCAGTGCCGTACGGCGGGACGGGGTCGGTTTCGTGCACGTTGGACAGCGTCGCCTTGACCGCCGGGTTGATCACGTCCAGCACCGGCTTGGGGTAGATCCCCAGGAACACGATGATCGCGAGCAGTGGCGCCACCGCCAGGATCTCGCGTGCGTTCAGGTCGCGGAACTTGGTGACCTTCTCATTGACCGTGCCCTGGAACGTCCGCCGATAGAGATACAGGACGTAGATGGCCGCGAGGATGATCCCCGCGGTGGCGAGGATTGCGAGGCCCTTGTGCCGGGTGAACGTGCCCACCAATACCAAGAACTCGCTGATGAACGTGCTCATGCCGGGCAGCGCGAGCGCGGACAGACCGGTGATGAGGAACAGCCCGGCGAGGATCGGCGTCACACGCGCCGCCCCGCCGTAGTCATCGACGTTGCGGCTCTTACCTCGCGCGATCAGCAGCCCGACGATGAGGAACAGCGCGCCAGTCGAGAAGCCGTGGTTGACCATGTACAGCACGGCACCGCTGCCACCCTGCGTGGTGAACGCAAAGATGCCCAGCCCGATGAAGCCGAAGTGCGCGACCGACGTGTAGGCCACCAGCCGCTTCATGTCCCGCTGGCCGATCGCGAGGAACGAGGCGTACAGGATGCCGATCACCGACAGGATCAGGATCGGCGTCGCGAAGTACCTCGACGCGCCCGGGAACAGCGGCAGGCAGTAGCGCAGGAAGCCGAACGTGCCCACCTTGTCGAGCACACCGACGAGCAGCGCGGCACCGCCGGCCGGCGCCTCGGCGCCTGCGTCCGGCAGCCAGGTGTGGAACGGCACCAGCGGCGCCTTGATCGCGAACGCGATGAAGAAGCCGAGGAACAGCCACTTCTGCGTGGCATCGTTCGGCAGCGGGTGCGCGATCAGCTCGCTGATCGAGAACGTCTTCACCGAGCTGGTCACGTACAGGCCGATGACCGCGGCCAGCATCAGCAAGCCGCCGACCAACGAGTACAGGAAGAACTTCATCGCCGCGTACTGCCGGCGCGGGCCGCCGAAGCTGCCGATGATGAAGTACATCGGCACCAGCATCGCCTCGAAGAAGACGTAGAACAGGAACACGTCCATCGAGGTGAACACGCCGACCATGAAGAACTCGAGCAGCAGGATCAGCGCGAAGTAGTTGCGCACGCTGCGCGGCTGGCGCTGCGGCGTCACCGCCTCTTCGGCGCCGGCCCGGCTGTCGAGTGCGTTCCAGCTCGCCAGGATGACGGCCGGGACGAGCAGCACCGACATGGTCACCAGCACGAGCGCGATGCCGTCCGCGCCGAATGCGAGGTGCACGCCGAACGCCTTGATCCACGTCCAGCTGCCGACGAACTGGAAGCGAGCGGCGCCGCTGCCGGTGTCGAACCGGAACAGCAACACCAACGTGTAGATCAGCACGACCAGCGACACCGCGAGGCTGATCTGCTTCGCGAGCTTCGTCGCAGTCTGCGGCAGCGCGAACACGATCAGCGACCCGACCAGCGGGATCAGCGTCAGGATCAGCAGGACGGGGTTGTGGCTACTCATTCGGGGCTCCCCGCGAGTCGAGGAGCGTTCCGTGCGGAACGTCGTGGGCTGGTCACTGGAAACGCACCGCCAGGATGACGGCCACGACGGCGACGGAGCCGACGAGCATCGACAGCGCGTAGCTGCGGACGAACCCGGTTTGCAACCTTCGTAGTCGCGCCGACCCACCGCCGAACGCGGCCGCCATGCCGTTGACCACCCCGTCGACACCGCGATTGTCGAAGAACACCAGTGCTCGGCTGAGCCACTGGCCCGGCCGCATCAGGACGACTTCGTTGAACGCGTCGGCGAACAGGTTGCGGCGTGCTGCGGCGGTGACCGGCGAGACGCCCACCGGCGCGGTGATCGGCACCGGCCGGCGTCCGAACGCGAGCCAGGCTGCGAAGCCACCGAACGCGACCACCACCAGAGTCAGCGCAGTCAGCACCGGCGGCGAGACGGTGTGCACGCCCTCCTCGATGCTCGGCCCGACCGAGGGCGTGAGCCAGTGCTGCACGCCGCCACCGAAGATCAGCAGGTAACCGCCGACCAGCGACAGCGCGCCGAGCACGATCATCGGCCAGGTCATGAGCCGCGGCGACTCGTGCGGGTGCACGTCGTCCTCCCACCGCTTCTCGCCGAAGAACGTCATGATCAGCGCGCGGGTCATGTAGAACGCGGTGATGCCCGCGCCGACGAGCGCGCAGATGCCGAGGATGTAGCCGGACGTGCCGCCCTTGTCGAACGCCGACTCGATGATCTTGTCCTTCGTCCAGAACCCGGTGGCGCCCGGGAAGCCGATGATCGCCAGATAGCCGCAGACGAACACGCCGAACGTGATCGGCATGATGCGGTACAGCCCGCCGAAGCGGCGCATGTCGATGCGGTCGTTCATCGCGTGCATCACCGAGCCGGCGGAGAGGAACAGCGCCGCCTTGAAGAAGCCGTGGCCCAGCAGGTGGATGATGCCGATCGCGTACACACCCGGGCCGAGGCCGACAGCCAGGAACATGTAGCCGATCTGGCTGACCGTCGAGTTCGCCAGCACCCGTTTCAGATCGTCCTGCGCGCAGCCGTTGATGCAGCCGTAGAGCAGCGTGATGGCACCGACCACCGTGACCACCGTGCGGGCCGCGGGCGAGGCGTCGAAGATCGGGTGCGAGCGGGCGATCAGGTAGACACCGGCGGTGACCATGGTGGCCGCGTGGATCAGCGCGGACACCGGTGTCGGGCCCTCCATCGCGTCGGGCAACCAGGTCTGCAGCGGGAACTGCCCCGACTTGCCGCACGCGCCGAGCAGGAGCATCAGGCCGATGGCCGCGGCCACACCCTTCGTCGCGTTGCCGCCTGCCCCGAAGTGGGCGAAGACGCCGGAGTACGAGACCGTCCCGAAGTACGCGAACATCGTCATGATCGCGATCGAGAGGCCGGCGTCACCGACACGGTTGGCGAAGAACGCCTTGTTGCCCGCGGTCGCCGCCGACTCGCGGTTGTAGTAGTACGAGATCAGCAGGTAGGACGCGAGGCCCACGCCTTCCCAGCCGACGTAGAGAAGCAGGTAGCTGTCGGCGAGGACGAGCAGCAGCATCGCGGCGATGAAGAAGTTGAAGTAACCGAAGAACCGCCGGCGTCCCTCGTCGTGTGCCATGTAGCCGACGGCGTAGATGTGGATCAGCGAGCCGACCCCGGTGATGAGCAGGATGAACACGAGCGAGAGCGGGTCGAGCAACATGCCGGCGTCCACATGGAACCGGCCCACCGCAACCCAGGTATATAGGTGCTTCTCGACCTCGCGGTCGTGCTGACCCTTGACGGAGAAGAACAGGATCAGCGCGTAGACGAACAGCGCGACAGGTACCAGTGCGCCGAGCCACGGCCCCCACTTGTTCGCGCGCCGGCCGCTGAGCAGCAGCACGGCAGCAGACAACAGGGGAATCGCGACGAGCAGCCAGACTCCGTTTTGGATCCCGGTTGCGGTGGTCAAGACGCCGCCCTTCTAGTGCTAGTACTTCAGGAGGTTGGCGTCGTCGACCGACGCGGACCTCCGGGTCCGGAAGATGGCCATGATGATCGCCAGGCCGACGACCACTTCAGCGGCGGCGACGGTCATGACGAAGAACGCCATCACCTGGCCGTCGAGGGTGCCGTTGATGCGCGAGAACGTCACCAGCGTGAGGTTGACGGCGTTGAGCATCAGCTCGACCGACATGAAGACGACGATCGCGTTGCGCCTGACGAGGACGCCCACCGCGCCGATCGTGAACAGCGCCGCGCTCAGGACGAGGTAGTAGGTCGGTGTCATTGCCGAACCTCGCTCTCGTCGTAGTCGCTGGGGTCGAGCGCGCCCGCCACCTGTGGGTGCGCCGGGAACTCTTCGATGCCGACCATCAACGATTCGTGCGAGATCGAGCCGTCGGGCAGCAGCGCGGGGGTCCCGATCGAGTTTCCGGTGGCGAGCACACCCGGGCCGGGCAGCGGCTGCGGACGGCCGCTGGCGATGCGCTCGCGCGCGAACGACTTCTGCGTGCGCCGCGGCCCCTCACGCTCGATGTGCGCAAGCACCATGGCGCCCACGGCCGCCACGATCAGCAGCGCGGACGTGAGTTCGAAGGCGAACAGGTAGCGGGTGAACAGCAGGGTGGCGATGCTGTGCACGTTGTTGCCGCCGGTGTTCGGCTGGTCGAGGTTGACCGGTCTTTCGCCCTTGAACGCGCGTCCGACCGAAATGGCCACCAGCAGCGCGAAGCCGATGCCGAACAGCGCCGCCGCCCAGCGTTGACCACGCAAAGTCTCGATGAGCGAGTCGGACGCGTCCCTGCCGACCAGCATCAGCACGAACAGGAACAGGATCATGATCGCGCCGGTGTAGACGATGATCTGCACCAGGCCGAGGAACGGTCCCTGCTCGATCAGGTAGAACGCACCCAGGGACATCATCGTCCCGACGAGCGAGAGCGCCGAGTGGATGGCGTTGCGGAACAGCACCATGCCGATCGCGCCGGCCAGCGAGATCGGCCCGAGGATCCAGAACGCGACCGCCTCACCGAGGGGCACCTGTCCGTTCATCAGCTCGCCGGCCGCGAGCGTGGCTGCGGCGCTCATCCGTGGTGCCTTCCGACCTCGATCGCGTGGCCGGTGATCGGCTTGCCGGCGACGTTCGCCGTGCTCTGCGGCGCGCCCTGCGACAGCGGCGCCTGCGACTCGACGGTGTAGTAGTCCTTCTCGTCGTCGCCGAGCCGCATCGGGTGCGGCGGCGCTTCCATACCAGGCAGCAGCGGTGCCATCAGCTGCTCCTTCGTGTAGATCAGCTCCTGGCGGTTGTCGAGCGCGAGCTCGTACTCGTTCGACATCGTCAGCGACCTGGTCGGGCACGCCTCGATGCACAGCCCGCAGAAGATGCAGCGCAGATAGTTGATCTGGTACACCTTCCCGTACCGCTCACCGGGCGAGTAGCGCTCCTCGTCGGTGTTGTCGGCGCCCTCGACGTAGATCGCGTCGGCGGGGCATGCCCATGCACACAGCTCGCACCCGACGCACTTCTCTAGCCCGTCCGGGTGCCGGTTGAGCACGTGCCGACCGTGGTAGCGCGGCTGCGTCGGGTAGAAGTCGAACGGGTACTGCTGCGTGTAGACCTTCTTGAACATCGTCGAGAAGGTCAGGCCGAAGCCCTTCGCGAACCCGGCTGCGCTGCCGGACGGATCCGGCGTCGCAACCGGCTGTGGCGGCGCGGCGGTGGCGCGCGAGTCGCCGACCGCTGGCAGGTCAGCCATCGTTGTCTCCTTCAGCGGACGTGCGCGGCAACTCCGCCGGTGCGCGTCCTGCACTTACCTTGGTGAGCATTCGAGGTGGGGTCGGCACGACCAGATCCATCGGCGGCACCGGGAAGGTGAGCGGCACTTCGGCCGCCTCCGCCTCCTCGTCCCCGCGGTCGGCGGCCCTGCGCGCCCGGTTGCCCTCCCAGATCATCAAGCCGGGCACGATGACGAGCAGGATCGTCGCCGCGGCCGGAACCGCGACCGCGCGCCAGAGCTCCCAGCCGTGGTTGCGCAACGTCTGCTCCGAGATCACGTCGAGGATCCAGATCAGGTTGAGCGGGATGAGGACCTTCCACCCGAACGCCATGAACTGGTCGTAACGCATCCGCGGCAGCGTGCCGCGCAGCCAGATGAAGACGAAGATCGCCAAGATCACCTTGCCGGTGAACCACAGCAGCGGCCACCACCCGTGGTTCGCACCTGACCAGAGCGACAAGGGCCACGGCGCGCGCCAGCCACCGAGGAACAGCGTGGTCGCCAGCGCGGAGACGGTGACCATGTTGATGTACTCGGCGAGGAAGAACATCGCGAACTTGAACGACGAGTACTCGGTGTGGAACCCGCCGACGAGCTCGGACTCCGCCTCCGGCAGGTCGAACGGCGCGCGGTTCGTCTCGCCGACGACCGCGATCGCGTAGATGCCGAACGAGACGCACAGGCCGAGCACGTTCCACAGGTGGTGCTGCGCGGAGACGATGCCCGACGTCGACATCGTGCCGGCCAACACGAACACCGCCACCATCGACAGCCCCATGGCGACCTCGTACGAGATCATCTGCGCCGCAGAGCGCAGCCCACCCAGCAGCGGGTACGTCGATCCGGACGCCCAGCCGGAGAGCACGATGCCGTACACGCCCAGCGACGAGCAGGCGAAGACGACGAGGACGCCCACGGGCAGGTCGGTCAACTGCAGCGCCGTGTGGTGGCCGAACATCGAGACCATCGGGCCGAACGGAATGACCGAAAACGCGACGAACGCCGGTACCGCGGACAGCACCGGCGCGAGCCAGTACACCGGCTTGTCAGCGAGCAGCGGGATGATCTCTTCCTTGAAGGCGAGCTTCACGCCGTCAGCCAGCGACTGAAGCGTTCCCCAAGGGCCGACGCGGTTGGGGCCGATGCGGTTCTGCATCCGGCCGACCACCTTGCGCTCGAACACGATCGAGAACAACGTCATGACGACCAGGAACGCGAAGACGCCGACGACCTTGATCAGCACCAGCCAGAACGGCTGATCACCGAACCCGGGCAGGTTCTGCGCCGAACTGGCCAGAACCGCGGAACTTGCCAGAGCACTCATCGCGCCTCTCCGATCACCGGCGGTGCGTCGGTGCG
>DATFTS010000648.1:0-10832 GCA_035261645.1 Jatrophihabitans sp.
TGATCGGTGATCGATGGGGCGTCAGCGCCGAGGAGATCACCCGCCGCTACCCGTGCGATGAGATCGTCTCAGCTCCGGTCTTGCAGGCCTGGCGCGGCGTCACCGTGCACACCACACCCGACGCCCTGTGGCCCTGGGTCAGGCAGATCCGGCTCGCGCCGTACGCGTACGACTGGATCGACAACGCCGGACGTACCTCCCCTCAGCAGTTGTGCGACTTGCCCGAGGCTGCGCCCGGCCAGCACTTCACCACTGCCGGTGGGCGTCGGCTCGGACGAGTTCTGTCCGTCGAGCCCGGCAAGCAGCTCACCGGACAGATCATGGGCGCGGTGATGTCATACGTGTTGGTGCCGACCGACGACGCGACGCGTTTGCTCCTCAAAATCGTCGTAGCGCGCCGCCGCTGGCTAACGCCGTTCCTATCGGTCGGCGACCTGGTCATGGCCCGCCGGCAACTGCTCAACCTCAAACGGCTTGCCGAACGGTCGTCCACACTCGCTGACCCCTAGGCACCGCGAGCGCGGCCGTCATAGTCTCGCCTGACAGTGCCTGAGCATGGGGGTGCCATGACTGCACTGGCCTCTGATGTGATCCCCGCGCGTGGTCAGATGGCAACGACGCTGGGATTCCACATCATCCTGGCGTGCATAGGCATCGCGCTGCCGACGATCGTCTTGATCGCCGAGTACATCGGCCTGCGGCGGGGCAACGAGGTGGCGATGACGCTCGCGCGCCGGTGGTCACAGGCGATGGGCGTCCTGGTCGCGGTCGGTGCGGTAACAGGCACTGTGCTGTCGTTCGAGATGGGCCTGCTCTGGCCCGGCCTCATGAAGCGGTACGGATCAGTACTCGGCCTGCCGTTCGCCATCGAGGGCCTGTTCTTCTTCCTTGAAGCGATCTTCACCGCGATCTACCTGTTCGGCTGGCGGCGCCTGAGCGGGTGGGCGCACTGGTGGAGCGGAATGCCGATCGCGGTGAGCGGCATCTTCGGGGCGATGTCGGTGATAGCCGTCAACTCGTGGATGAATCAGCCCGGTGGCTTCACCGAGCGCAATGGGAAGGTCGTGTCGGTCAACCCGTGGCAGGTGTACTTCAACCACGCGGCGATCTACGAGATGCCGCACATGATCCTGGCCGCGTACATGGTCACCGGGTTCCTCGTCGCCGGCGTCTATGCGGCGGGCATCTTGCGAGGGCGGCGGGACCGGTACCACTACACCGGCTTCGCGATCGGGTTCGTCCCGACGGCGATCCTGACGCCGTTTCAGATCTTCGTCGGTGACACCGCAGCACGTGCCATCGCGCACGACCAGCCCGTCAAGTTCGCGGTCATGGAGTACGTCGAGCACACATCGACGAACGTCCCCGAATGGCTCGGCGGCATCTACGTCAACGGAAAGATCTACGCCGGCATCAAGATCCCGAAACTCGACTCGATACTCGTCGGGTTCGGCCCGAACACGAAGGTGGTCGGCTGGGACAGCGTCCCTGGGTCGCAGCGCCCGCCGGCAGCGTGGCTGATCCACCTCGCCTTCGACGTCATGGTCGGACTGGGTTCCCTGCTGCTGCTGGTCTGCTTGTGGGCGGCGTTCACCTGGTCGCGCAAGCGTCGCTTGCCGAATCCGCGGCTGTTCTGGTGGGCCGGGGCCCTCAGCGGGCTGATGGCGATCGCCGCCATGGAATGCGGGTGGATCGTCACCGAGGTAGGCCGCCAGCCGTGGGTGGTGTACAAGCGGATGACGACCGCGGATGCCGCAACCACGAACGGCGGTGTGCTGGCCAGCTGGACGCTCGTCATCATCGTGTACGCGGTGCTCGGCGTCACGACAATCCTTATCCTGCGGATGCTGTCGCGGCAGTGGCGGCGGACCGACGCACAGGAGGTGTCCGTCCCCTACGGCCCCAACCGCGAGCCGGTCGGCACGGAGGCCGAGCCGTGATCGCCGACGCCGTCGGCGGCATCCTGCTCGCTTCCATCACCCTCTACGCGGTCCTGGGCGGCGCGGACTTCGGCGCTGGTCTGTGGGACCTGCTCGCCGGGACCACGCGCCAGGGCAGAGCGCCGCGAGCGCTCATCGACGAGTCGATCACGCCCGTGTGGGAGGCCAACCACGTGTGGCTGGTCTTCGATCTGGTCATCTTCTGGACCGCGTTTCCGACCGCGTTCGCCGCGGTGATGACAACAACGGCGTTGCCACTTTGGCTGGCCGTTGGCGGCATCGTGCTGCGCGGCGCCGGCTTCGCGTTCCGAAAGGAGTTCAGCACGCTCGGTCTGGAGCGGGCAGCCGGCGCGACGTTTGCCTTCTCGTCGCTGCTGACCCCGTTCTTCATGGGAACCGTGGTCGGTGCCATCGCCAGCGGTCGGGTCAAAGCCGACGCCACACACGCCAGCGTGACCGCCTGGACGAGCGGGACGTCGCTGTTGATCGGCTTCCTGTTCGTGGCGGCCTGCGGGTACCTGGCCGCTGTCTATCTGGTCGGCGAGGCGGCACATCGCGGTGACCGAGAGCTGGAGCGGTACTTCACCCGCCGCGCACAACTCGCGGGCATCGTCGCCGGCGCGCTGTCGCTCGGAACCCTCGCCGCACTGCACCACGACAACCACTTTCTGTACTCCCGGCTCGTCGGCCGCGCACTTCCGCTGGTGATCATTGCCGCGGTGTGCGGCGTGGTTGTGGTCGTACTGCTCACGATCGGCCGTCGTATGGGTGTGCGTGCCATCGCGGTCCTCGGGGTTGCCGCCGTGATCTGGGGGTGGGGAGTCGCGCAGTACCCGGTGCTGCTGCCCGGAACCAATGTCACGCTGAGCAACGCCGGCGCACCACACGCCACGCTCGTCGCCGTGGTTGTGGTGTTCGCCGTCGCGGTCGTGCTGTTGGTTCCCTCGTTCCTCTTGCTGTTCACCCTGCAACGGCGCCGCCTGCTGCGCGCCGACGAAGCCGCCGCCCGACCTGTCGGAGGCGCGCCGACCGAGGCATGACAGCGGCTCACCGGGTTCTCGACCTGGCAGGCGGGACTGATGCGCGCAACTAGCGCCCGCAGGCCCAGGAAGTAGCCGCATTTTCAAGGCAGCGTCGGACCCACGGGCCGGCGGGCTCGCGACCGAACCAGCCGAAGGAGACGCCCATGACAGTTGCCCCACACATCCCGAGCCAGGTTCCCGCGGGGGTCACTCCGCAAGGCGACGGCATCCGGGTAGGTCACGGCAGCGTCGTGCTCGACGCCTACATCGACTTCCTCTGCCCCTTCTGCCGGATGTTCGAGCAGACATCGGGCGAACTGTTGGACGCGTTGGTCAACGAAGAAGCGATCACGCTCGTCTATCACCCGCTCGGGTTCCTCGACAATCTTTCGACGACCCGGTACTCCACTCGAGCGGCCGCCGCGTCGGGGTGCGCATCGGATCTGGGGATGTTCCCGCAATACGCCGACGCCCTGTACGCGAACCAGCCACCGGAAGGCGGCCCCGGCCTGTCCGACGCGGAGTTGGTCGCGCTTGGCGAGGCGATCGGGATTCCACGCGACGAGTTCGCTCCCTGCGCGGTTACGCACCGGTACGCCGAGTGGGTCGGTTATGTGACCGAGGTGGCTCTCGCGCGCGGCGTCGGCGGGACGCCGAGTGTCTTCGTCCAAGGTGTGCCGGTGCCGGCCAACCCGCGCACGATCGCAGCGGCCGTGCAACAACTGTTGTAGATCGGCGTCCTTTCGCAGCGCGCGTAGGAGCAATTTCCGACGTGTTTAGGCTGCGGAGCATGTCTCACGTCGCCTTCTTCGCGCTGGGCGGAACGATCTCGATGACCCACACCGCGGGCGACGGTGCCGTCCCGCGGCTGACGAGCGCACAGTTGCTTGCCACCATCGGCAAGTTGTCGACCGAGGTTCGGGTGCACGACCTCACTGCGCTTCCCGGTGGCTCATTGACGGTCGACAACGTATTGGACGCGTTCGATGCGGCCCGTCGCGCAGTGCAGGACGGCGCGGTGGGCGTCGTGATGACCCAGGGCACCGACACGATCGAGGAGACGGCGTTCCTGCTCGACTCGATCTGGGATCACGACGAGCCGTTCGTGGTCACCGGCGCGATGCGCAACCCGTCGCTCGCCGGTGCGGACGGGCCGGCGAACCTGCTTGCCGCACTCACGGTGGCCGCGTCACCAGCGGCGCGGGGCCGGGGCGTGCTGGTGGGCTTCATGGACCAGATCCACGCCGCGCGGCATGTCCGGAAGACGCACAGCACCAGCCCGGCCACGTTCGCTTCCCCGGACCTGGGCCCCATCGGCCATGTGATCGAGGGTGTGCCGAGGTTCCTGGCGCAACTGCCGCCGCGAGTGGTGATCACCAACTGGTCGCGCGAGCGGGTCGCGGCCACCAAGATCGCGCTGTACACCGTGACGTTCGATGACGACGGCGCCCTGCTCGCCGGGCCCGAGCACAGCCATCACGGGCTGGTCGTTGCCGGGTTCGGCGCCGGGCACGTGCCCGCCGCCCTCGTGCCTGCGCTCGTCGAGGTGAACGAAGTGATGCCGGTGGTATTCACGTCCCGTGCCGGGGCCGGACCGGTTCTGCACGGCACGTATGGTGCGCCGGGCTCGGAGCGCGACCTGCTTGCCCGCGGGCTCATAAGCGGCGGTCTCGTCCACCCGTACCAGGCCAGATTGCTGCTTCGGCTGCTCGTGGCGGCGGGTGCGACTCGCGCGGAGATCGCGGCCGCCTACGCCGCGCTCGGATGACAGACGGGCATGCGAGAGTAGTTCCGTGAGCACGCCGGTGATCCTGGCGATCGACGGGAACTCGCTCGTCCATCGCAGCTACCACGCCCAGGCGCGCACCGGACTGCACGACCTGCGCGGGCGCCCGACCTGGGCCGTCCGCGGCCTGCTCATGCAGCTCGTCGCGGCGGTGGAACGGATCCGGCCGTCGGCGGTTGTCATCGGTTTCGACGACCCCGGGACGTCGACGCGCCGCGACCGGTGGCCCAGCTACAAGGCCCACCGGGTCGACAAGCTCGACAGTCTGGTGGAACAGCTGATCTGCGCTGCTGAGGCGCTGCGCGAACTCGGGCTGCACGTGGTTGTCCCGGCCGGCCTCGAAGCCGACGACGTGCTGGCTTCGACGGCCGCTCATGCGCGGACGATCGGCGCAACAACCGTCGTAGTCACGTCCGACCGCGATGCGTTCGCGCTCATCGACGACACCACTACGGTGCTGCGGATCATCAACGGCGGCGTGGACGCCTCGCCGATGATGACCGCCGAGCGGCTGGTCCTGCTGCTCGGCATCCGGCCGGAGCAGTACCGCGACTTCGCCGCACTGCGTGGCGATCCGTCCGACAACCTGCCCGGCGTCCGCGGCATCGGTCCACGCACGGCAGCACGCCTGTTGCAGGAGTTCGGCACCGCGTCGGCCGCGTTCGACGATCTTGCCGGCGTGCGCGCGCGGCTGGGTAGCGCAGTCGCGAAGCGCCTCGCCGAGCCGAGAGCCCGGGCCGCGTGGGAGCTTAACTGCCAGGTCATGGCCATGCACGCCGACGTGCCGGTCCGGCCAGGACCGCTGCCGCTCGAGGCGGAGCGGGTCGACGCCGTCTTCCGCGCCCAACAACTCGTGTGGACGGTGAACGAAGCCCTGTGCGTGCTCGCCCACGCCGAACCCACACGCGCCACCCCCACGACCCACGCGCCGCTGCCGGGCTGGATCGATCCCGAACCTGGCGGGGGGTATCAGCGACCACGCTTCCCCAAGTTGCCGCCGCGCCCGGTCAGCGCGCAACTCACCCTGTTCGACTAGTGCTTGATGTCGACGATGTGGCGTGCCGTGAACGTCGTCGTACCGGTGCCCGCGACGAGCACCTGGTCACCCGCGTGCACCTGGCCGATCGAGGACGCCCCACGAGACGTCGGGGTGCGCTGGCGCACCTTCGTTGCCGAGTCGACGACATAGGTCTCGCTCGTGTTGTCGGCCGCGCGGACGGTGATCGAGGTCGGTGACACCGCCGTCACCGTGCCGACGATGACGTCGTGCGTCACGAAGCCGTTCTTGCCGTTGACAACGATCTGCCCGTGAACGACATGGCGCAGCAGCCGCCGATCGCGCAACGCGTGGTTGCCCGCTTTGGTGTGCTTGGCGGCAACCGATGTCACGGGAGTTCCGCTCGTCGTGTGCGATCCGCTGAGTGCCAGCGCTGTGCCACCGGCGCCGATAACCGCCGCAGCGGTGACTCCGCCGATCAGAATCCTCCGGTACATCGCTCCTCCTCGGTTCGTGTCCAGTTGACTGTGACGGACCAGGTTCGGTCAAGCACACGGAAACGTTCGGATCAGGTGAGACCGGCCGTGGAACCGGTGTCACGGCCCCACCATAGGGTGGGGCCCCGATGAACGATCTCGCCGAGCTGGCCCTACGCGGACTGGCTGCCGCACGTCGGCAGATCTCGACGCATTTCATGCTCACGCTCGGCACGCTCGGCTTCGCAGTCGCGTGTGTAACTGTCGTGGCCGGCGGGCAGGTCGACGCGGGCGAGCCGACGCACCCGGTCACCACCTGGCTCGGGTTGGAGAAGACCTTCGGCGTTCGCCTGGACAACTGGGTACCCGGCGCGGTGCTCTTCGCGGGCATCGTCGCGCTCGTGCTGCTGTGGCTGACCATTGTTCGATTGGTGCGCCGCCGGGATCCACCGGAGCGCCGGCTGTGGTCGGTTGCCGCGGTGTGGGCTCTGCCGTTCGCGCTCGGTCCGCCGCTGATGGGCACAACGGTGCAGACCTACGTCGCGTACGGGCTGCTGCAACGGCACGGGCACGACCCGTATCACTTCGGTCCTAACCGCATGACGGACGAGATCGTGGTCAGCGCGATCGAACCGAGTGCCCGCAGCGTCCCCAGCTCCGCCGGACCGCTGGGAACTCTGATCCAGCACCTCGCGGTGTCGGCCAGCGCGGGCAACGCGCTGGGCGCCTTGGTGGTGCTGCGGGTGCTGGCGGTCTTCGCTGCGGTCGCGATCGGTCGTCTCGCCGCCGACCTCGCGGGCACTTACCGCGCGCAGGCGCTCACGCTGACCCTGCTCAATCCCCTGCTACTGCTCTACATCGTGTCGGCAGCCCGACTCGAGGGCGTGATGATCGCACTGGTACTGGCCTCGCTACGCGCCGCCAAGCAGCGGCGCTGGCCGATGTCGATCGCACTCGCCGCACTGGGGGGTTCAGTGCTAGCGCCCGCATTCTTGCTGCTGCCGGTCCTCATCACAGCGCATGTGCTCGGCGCCCGCCGAGCACCGGCGTGGCTGCTGCTCGGCCGTGATCTGGTGGTCGCCGCCGCCGTCGTCTTGGCCGCCGGGTTCGTCGTCACCGACGGTTTCGGCTGGCTGTGGACGGTCGACAACCAGTTCTCGGCGCACACGCCTTATTCGGTGGCGGGCGCGGTCGCCACGTTGCTCACCCCGGTGGTGCGGGGAGCTTCGTACGACGACCTCGCGGCGGGCGGCCGGATCACCGCGATGACCGCGATGGTCTGCGTGGTCGTCTACCTGCTCGTTACCGTTCGGCAGCGCCCGCTCGAACGTACTGCCGGCTACGCGCTGCTGGCGCTGGCGCTGCTGGGCCCCGTCCTCTATCCCTGGTACCTGCTCTGGGGCACCATGTGCCTGGCGCCGACGGCGGCCGCACGCAATCGCGCCCTCATCCTGATCTTGTGCGCCGCGGGATGCGTGCTCTACCCGCCGGGATTCACGCCACTGACAAGCGACGTGATCACCGGTATCGCGATCGGCGTGCTCGCCGTGGTGGTGGCCGGCCTGCTGGTACGCCGGCACAGCAGCGAGCCGGTCAGCGCCGGAACGTGACGATGCGCGCTCCACGCGCGGGAACCGTCGTGATGTTGCGCGTACGCGCCGGCTCCGCGGCGCCGCCCGGGGCAATGTCCACACGTTGCAGCACCGCGCGCAGCACGGCCTGGGCTTCGATCATTGCCAGGGACGCGCCGAGGCAGCGACGCAGTCCCCCACCGAACGGGATCCACGTCGCCGGCGGCGGGTTGCCCTCGAGGAACCGCTCGGGGCGGAACGCGGTGGCATCGGCGAAGACGTCCTCGCGGCGCTGCACGAGCTGGATGGACGGGAAGACGACGACGCCGGCCGGCAGGTCGTAGCCGGCGACGCGCACCGGCTTGTTCAGCCGCCGGGCGATGTTCGCGATCACCGGTCGCAGCCGCATCGCCTCCTTGACGGTCGCCTCGAGGTAGGCCTCGTCGTTCTCGTCCGCAGCGCGTTGCACGCGGGCGAGCAGTTCCGGGTTACGCGCGAGGTCGTGGAAGGTCCAGGCAAGGGTCGACGCGGTCGTCTCATGGCCGGCGAGCAGCAGCGTGATCAGGTGATCGCGCAGCTCCTCGTCGGTCTGGTCGGCGTCGGCGACGAGCAGCTTGGACAGCACATCGCGCCGAGCGGCGAGGTCCGGCACCCGCCGGCGATCTGTGATCTCCGCGTAGATCAGCTGATCGACCTCGTCCTTGAGCCGCGCGAATCTCCGCCATGGCCCGAACCGTTGCAGTCCCGGATACATCCAGCCGAGGAAGATCGTCGGGCCGACGCGCACCAGCCGCTGCAGCAGTGGACGCATCCGCGCCATGCGCTGCTCGTCCGTGACGCCGAAGACGATGCGAAGGATCACCTCGAGGCTGATGTCGTTCATGTGCGGGTGCACTGCGAACGGGACGCCGCTCGGCCATTTGGCGACGTTGTCGGCGGCCAGCCGTCCGATCACCTCACCCCACGAGCCCATGGTCTCGCCGTGGAAGGCGGCCATCACCTTCTTGCGCGCCGCACGGTGGGCGTCCTCGTCCAGTAGCAGCACCGAGTGCTCACCCATGATCGGGCCCAGAATGGCGTTGCCCTCGCCCGCATGAAACGTCTCCGGGGGCCCGGCGAACACCTCCCGGATGTGCTCGGGGTCGACCAGCACGACGCCGCGTCCGGCAGGCGCGATGTGGATCGCGAACACGTCGCCGTAGCGGCGGTGCCAGCGTGGTGCGCTGCGGTCGCGCCGAGCCAGGAACAGGACCGTCTGCACCGCGGTCGGTAGCTTCGGCCCGGGCGGCAGATTCACCGTCGCCGGCAACTCCCGCTGGGTCACGTAGCGGTCGAGAACGCTCACTGATTCCCCTCGGACGGTGCGTGCGCTCCGCCCATATATACGCGCGTATAAGACGTCCGTCTAGATGGCCGGGCTATCGTGAGTTCCGTGGGCCACCGGGAGCAACTGCTCGCCGCCGCGCGCCGGCTGCTCGAGGAGCGCGGGTACGCGCACATCACCGCGCGCGATCTTGTCGCCGCGTCCAACACCAATCTGGCCAGCATCGGCTACCACTTCGGCTCGAAGGCTGCGCTGCTGAACGCAGCGATCGAGGCTTCGTTCACGGATTGGGCCGAGCAGCTGGCGGCCCTCGTGATGTCTGACCCGGATGCGACGCCGATGCAACGCGCCACCGCGACCTGGACTACCGCACAGCGCTCCATGCCCCAGCGCCATTCGATCCTGCAGGCCTACGTCGAGGCGCTTGCGCAGGCGCTGCGGGTGCCCGAGCTGCGCGAGCAGCTGGCCGAGCATTACCGCCGTGCGCGCACGATGGTCGCCACGCTCGTCGCAGCGTCACTGGACGATGGGACCGATCCGGCAGATCCGCGTTGCACGGCGGTGGCCACGCTCGTCATCGCGGCGTGCGACGGTCTGGCGCTGCAGTTCCTGCTCGACCCGGAAGGTTCGCCGAGCGCCGACGACCTCGAAGCCGGCTTGGCCGCGGTGTGGGCGGCCTCGATGCCGGCCTCGAGGTCAGGAGCGCAGCGGCCGGGCTAGAGGCCGAACTGCTGCTGCACGCTGCTGACGTCCGCCGCCACCTGCTCGATCGTCGCATCGGCGGCTTCCAGCGCCTGCTCGGCGGCGTGCTGGGCGGTGTGCAGATCGGCGCGCGAGCCGGTCGCGGGGAGGGCGAGGATGTCCGTCACCACGTTGGCCAGATCAGTCCCGACGTTGGCAAGCGCGGCAGCGTCGGCTTCCAGCGTGCCGAGGGCCTGCTCGATCGCCGCGCTGCCCGGCTGATCGGCGAGCTGACCCATGAGGGCGGCGATGATCGCCGACAGGCTGTTGGCGTCGGCGCTCTTGGCGTCGGACGCGACGACTACGTGGTACTGCACCCGCGCCGTCTGCCGGGTCACGCCCGCGGAGCTGCGCAGCGTACGCAAGTCGTGCTTGGAGCCAGCAGTCGATACGGCTGCGAGGTCGGCCTGCAGCGCCTGGGCGTCAGCGGCGAGTGCGTCGTGCAGCGCGGCAGCGTCCGGAATCGTGAGTCCGGCGGCGCGAGTGGCCAGAGCCTGGACGGCCTTGAGCTCGGCGTTGATCTCGTGGGTGGCACCGCGACGCTGGCCGGCGAGGTGGTCCACCGGCTTGGCGTGCTTGTGGTGGCCCCTGTTGACGTGCGATCCGTGCTTACCCGAGCCGTGCACCGGAGCGTGGCTGGATCCATGGCTGGATCGATGGCTGCCGCTGGGGTGGGCGGCGGCGGCTGTTGCCGCGATCGGGCTGGCGGCGAGCAGGGCAGCGGCAACGAGGCCGGAAAGGGTCTTGAGGACGATCGACATCGGCGGAGTCCTTGAGCTACGAGGCCTGGCCCCCGCCTGACGCGTGTCAGACTAACAAAGATTTGACGCGAGGCAAGAGCGAGCTCGTCAGCTGCCGCTTGTGATCTCCCGAACCGCCGGCCGGACGTCGGCGAGGTAGATCGCCGCGGCGACCGCTGAGATCAGCGAGATCGGCCACAGCGGCGGGCTCGCGAACTGACCGAGCAAGCCAGCG
>DATFTS010000649.1:0-1521 GCA_035261645.1 Jatrophihabitans sp.
GTGGCGCACCGACTGCGCTGATCAGGTCCGCTCGTGCGTGGTTCAGTGCGGCCTCAGCCACGGTTCGGGCGGCGCGTGCCTTGTGCGGCCTCCACAGGTTGTCCTTGCCGTAGGCGACGTTCAGATCCATTGCCGCGTCAGCCAGGTGAAGTGCTGCCGTCCGGACGGCTCCGTCCGGAAGTAGGGCGGCGCCGGTGGTCGCTTCCACGACCCGCTTGACCGCCGCGGCCACACCCGGCGCCAGCGCGAGCTCCCGGTCCCCGTGCCTGGTTGCGATCCGGCCGACCTGAGCCATGCCGTGCTCGAACCCAGCCGCCCGCGCCGCACTGAACTCGAGGACTGCCGAACCGAGCATCATCAACTTCGGCTGCCACGAGTTCCATAACGGCGCGACCTGAACTAGGACCAACTGCAGGTCTGCCGTCGCAGCGAGCAGCTCCCGTACTACGTCGTTCGCCTTCGCGGCGGCCGCCGCGATCCGCTCCCTGTCCCGTTGCCGCGTCTGCGTCACCTGGTTCATCACCGCGACACCGAAACCCGCCGCGAGCGTGAAGCCACCGGTCACGACCTGGGGCAGGACTTTTACCAACTCTGGATCCATGCGCACAGCCTGGCCGACGAACGCGCGCGCCGCGTAACGCGGTCCGCCCTGGCGTCGATGATGCCTGTGACCCCGGCCTCTGGGGTCCGGCGCAAGGAGAGCGATGACTGACTATCCGTACGACGCGAAGCGGCGCATCGAGGCGCTGATCGGCACTCTCAGAACGCTGATCGCGAGGGATCCGGAACAGGAAGTCCAGGGGATCGCGTTGCCGGTGCTCGACGCGACGATCGGGAGCGTCAAGGCGGCCGCTCCTGATGATCCGGTGGTTGCCGCTGTGGCCGATCTGGTATCTGCCGACATGATCGGCTCGAGTGAGCCGATGCGTGCTGCTGACATGCTTGTCGTCGCTGAGCAGTTGGATGCGGCGATCGGTCCGCCGCCGCCCGGCGGGTTTGCCTGACCGAGCCGGGAGAAGCAACCCAGCGATAACGGCGATATCGCCAGGACAACCCAGTTCGCGATCCGGCGGGGCCATTGGAGGCGATCGAACGGCCCGTCGGCGGGTTGTCCGAGCCGGGTGGCGCGGCGTGCACCGTAATCCGCGCGGGACCCACGTCGTGCCGATCGGCGCGACGTGGGTGGACGTGGCGAATAGGCTCCCGTCATGTCAGCGAACAACCCGGCCGCCCGACTGCACGAAATCTTCACTGCCTACGCCACCCACCGCGAAGGCGCCAGGACGGGCAGCATCGTGGCTGTGTGGAACAAGACGCTCGGGGCCTCCGAACCCGAGGAACTCCGCGCCCGCCTGATGCAGGTCATCGCTCTGGTCGACCAGGTGGGCCGCCAGTTGCAGCGCTGGAGAAGCCGGCCTACCTGAAGATGTACCGCGACGTCGCGCCGGTCCTGCTGGAGTGCCTGGTCCTGCCTGACATCGGAACCTCGACGCAGCTCGGCGACAAGGCCGTGGTCTACAC
>DATFTS010000650.1:0-2256 GCA_035261645.1 Jatrophihabitans sp.
GTGTGGACCCCTAGGCGTGCACCGGCGGCGCGCAGCGCAGCATGCAACAGCCGCGGATCGACTTGATGGTCGCCCGAAGCGTGCAGCGCGCCGGGCAGCCCCGGGGCGAGCGCCGGCTCGAGTTCGCGCAGCTCACGGCCGGTGAGCAACTGCCCGGCGATGCCAAGGCGCGTCGCAAACCCGTGCAGGTCGCGTAGGGCGGCAAGGTCGGCGCTGTCCCACGCCACCAGTACCGTGCCGCACTGTCGGAAGCCGACCGACCGGTCGGTCTCCGCTGTCAGCTCCGCAGCGAACGCGGGCCATTGCCCGAGAGACTCAAGACCGAGGTGCAGCAGGGGAGTCTCGGTGTAGGTCAGCTCCGTGATCGGTGCCAGCATGCCGGCCGCGGTGTGCCACGCGCCGCGGTCGGGGTCAGGGTCGACGACGGTGACGGAAAGTCCGCGCTGCGCGCATCGCCATGCGACGGCGGTGCCGATGGCACCAGCGCCGATGACGACGACGTCGGCGGTTGGCATCTGCCTTGCTCCCTTGCGCCGGCATTACCCGGATCAGGTTGTGACGGTCGGCTTTCGCCCTCTCAGCCCAGTGGTGGGGCTCCCGTGCTCGGCACCACACTACGCTCACCCGGTGCCCGATCTCGCCGGTGCCCGGCTGTACCTCTGTGTCGACTCGCGGGCGCGGCAGGGTGACCTCGAACAGTTCCTCGACGCGGTGCTTTCCAACGGGGTGGATGTCGTCCAGTTGCGGGAGAAGGGCCTGGAGGCCCGCACGGAGCTGCGACTGCTCGAAGTGTTCGCCGCGGCCGCTCAGCGGCACAACGCGCTCTGGGCGGTCAACGACCGCGCCGATATCGCCCGCGCGGTTGGCGCGCCGATCCTGCACCTCGGGCAAGACGATCTGCCGACCGCGCTCGCCCGGCAGATCGTCGGCGACGAGGTCTTGATCGGCAGGTCGACGCACACGCCGACGCAGGCCGATGCCGCCCGGGCAGAGGACGGCGTCGCGTATTACTGCTGCGGCCCGACATGGACGACGCCGACGAAGCCCGGCCGGCCGGCAGCGGGAACAGAGCTGCTCGAGCACGCGGCGGCGCACCAGGACGCGCGTCCGTGGTTCGCCATCGGTGGCATCGAGTCGATGCAACGGCTCGACGAGGTGATCGCGCACGGCGCCCGTCGCGTGGTCGTGGTACGAGCGATCACGGAGGCCGAAGACCCCGGTGCCGCCGCCCGTGCCTTCGCCGATCGGCTGCGGGACTGCGCCGCGCGCACACCGAAGCAGAATTTCGGGCCGGTGTAGAACAAGGGGCATGCCACGTTTCGAGCTCACCGGCGTCGTGCTCGACGCACCGGACGCCCAGGAACTGGGCCGCTTCTACCAGCAGCTGACCGGCTGGCCGGCGATCATGGACGAGCCGGGGTGGTTCAAGATCGCGCCAGAGGGCACGCGCAACGGAATCTCCTTCCAGTCCGAACCGCTCTACACGCCGCCCGTGTGGCCCTCCACGACCGATCACCAGCAGATGCAGTTGCACCTTGACTTGCGGGTCGATGACCTGCCCGCGGCGTGTGCGCACGCCGAGTCGCTCGGTGCGAAGCTGGCTGGCTACCAGCCGCAGGAAGACGTCCGCATCTATCTCGATCCGGTCGGACACCCGTTCTGCCTCTTCGAGAACTGACGTGCTTGATCATGTGACCGTGACGGCCGCGGACTTCCCGGCGAGTCTCGCCTTCTACGACGCCGCGCTCGGCGCGCTCGGGCTGGTGCGCGTTGCCGAGCTGGTCGACGAAGAGGAGGACGACCCGCTCGTGGAAGCGGCCGCGTGGGGCCCGCCTGAGGGGCGCGGCGTGGTGTGGCTGGTCGCCGGCGCTCGATCGACCACCGAGCTGCACATGCGGCTGCAGGCCGAATCACGTGCGCAGGTCGAGATGTTTCACGCCGCGGCGCTGCGGGCCGGCGGGTCCGACTACGCCGCACCGCGGCGCTGGGCGCTGTACCGATCCGGGGAGTTCAACGCCATCGTGGCCGATCCGGCGGGAAACCTTGTCGAGGCGGTCGCGGCTGAGCGATGAGCGACCGCCCGCGCGGCGCTGGATTCACATCCGCCACACGTGTCACACTGATCACATGTCTACGGGGCGGGTCGTAGCGGCCTGCTGCGCGTCGGCGGCGGTGGCCGGCTGCGCCGTGGTCGCGCTCGGAATGGGCCGAGCGGACGGAGGTCCGGCGTCACGCGGGCCGATACAGCGCGCCTCC
>DATFTS010000651.1:0-8274 GCA_035261645.1 Jatrophihabitans sp.
GTCGTACTCGTCGTTGTGGCCGTTGTTGTCGGCGGTGTCGTTGTGGCCGTTGTTGTCGGCGGTGTCGTTGTGGCCGTTGTCGCCGGCGTGGTTGTGCCCGTCGTCGGCGGTGTTGCGGTTGCTGCGGGTGTCGTTGCCGTCGTAAGCGAGGTGTTCGATGCAGGCCCCTGCGTGGCGGCGCTGCTCGCCGGGTTGCGGCGGGTGGGGATGGTCACGGTGTGGCCGGTCCGGGTCGCGCCGGGGCGGTCGGCCGACGCCGTTCGGGGCAGCCCGAAGGCGCCGATCGGAGCCCGCAGCTGCGCGGTCGACGTGCTGAACGGGTTCAAAGCGTGCGGCGTGCCGACCATCCGCCGCAACGGTGCGTTGGCCGCGCCGGCCAGCCCGGCGTGGGCGTTGGGCACCGCGGACGTAGCGACGAACACAGCATTGCCGGTTGCTCGTGGCAGGGCCGCGACGTCGCCCCGTTCTGCCACCGCGGTTGCGGTGCCAGCCGTCGGCGTCGGCACCGAGCCGCCGCCGGAGCGGTGCTGCACAGCGGTCAGGAAGCGATTGCTCGGTGGGGCCGCGCGCCAGGGCGCCGGCGAGCCGGGGACGATCGCGTCGCCGGTCGACGAGCCGCTCGCCGGCTGCGGTGCACCTGGTGCCGGAACTGCGAATGGCGCCTCGTGCGATCCGGAGGTGGCCTTGGTTTCCGAGCCCCACCGCGTCGCAGCTGCGAATGACGTGGCGCCGGACGTCGATGGCGTCGCCGGAGGCGAGGACCCCAGGACGTGCGACGTCGATCCCGTCGGTGTTTGAGCAGTCGCCGGAGTGGACGCAAGCTGAGATGTCGGCGTAACCGGAACCGTCGTCGCCGGCGGCACGGGCGGTCGTGAGGCGCTCGTCGGAGGCGTGCTCGTCGTGCTCGGCGGCGGCCCGCTCCGCGAAGACGGCGTACTCGGCGTGCTCTGCGATGACGGCGCGCTCTGCGATGACGGCGCGCTCGCTGGCGGCCCGCCCTGTGAAGACGCCGTTCGCGCAGGAGGCGGGGTCGTTCGCGCAGGAGACGGGGTCGTTCGCGGCTGCGGCACGGCAGCGTTGGATGCTGCAGCCGCCTGGGCGATCGCCGCCGCAGCAGCCGCCCGCGCTTGCAGCCGTCCGACCTCCGGCATGGCCGCGATCGCGGCAACGTCGCGCGGCCGGTGCACGTCGATCTCGTGCGGTGAGATGCCGCCGGCCAGCCCACCGGGCGTCCATGTCTCCGGGTTGGGCACTCGACGCACCGCACGCGGTAGGCCGCGCCCCGGCAGTTGCGGCGCAGCCGGTTTTGTCAGCGCGTCCAGTTCGGCTTCGGCGTGCTCGCTGGGACGCCACCACCGCGGCGGGCGAAGCACCCCGCCGGACTCGTCCGCCACCTGAACTGACGCCGGCCCGTTGAGTGCGCGCCGCACCGGCACCGGCCGCGACGTGCTGGCGGCAAATCTGCCGGCCGCCATTGCGGACCGGCCGACGACGATTGCGCCCGCTCTACGCCGGCTTGCCACCGGCAAGACATAGCGGAGCGTGACGTCACGCCCAAGGCGCGTTGCCTCACGATCGTCGGGCGCTGCTGCACCCACCGCTGCGGTCATCGGGCGCTGCTGATCGTCCGGGTGCGGAATCCGTGGTGCGCGATCTCGAGTTCCTCTTCCAAGGGCTCCAGCTTGCTGGTGCCGAACTCAGGACCTGACCATCGCACCGGAAACGCGTCGATCAACTCCCATGCCCGCAGCCGCTGGCCCGAGTAGCTCATCGCCACGATTGCGCCGGTCCGCCTGATCAACTTGTTGCGCTTGCTCGCGAAGCCTTCACCCGAGCTGTGCTCGAACCATTCGAACAACGCATCGTTGTTCGTCAGTCCGCGCCGGAACACGACGTTGTCCCACTTCATCCGGCCCGGCACCTGGTGGATGTAGGAGTTCTGGCCGCCCTCTTTGATCTCCTCGGTCTCCAGCTCGACCTTGAGGCCCTTCACCTCACGGAAGACGCCGATGGTCACGCCATCGACTTCGAAGATGAACGCACTTGAAACCGGCAGATCGCCACCGAGCATGTCCAGATCAAACGGCATATTGGCGCACCGCCTCCCACGCCCGCTCGTTCAGTGAGACAACCGCACGCACCATCCGCACGCGGTCGAGGTGCTCAAGATCGAGCAGCGCGTCGAGCGGCCAGTGCAAGTGATACGCCAGATATGCGATCTCCTGCCACAGCGCATCGGCCGGGTAACGCATCACGGCACATCACCTACAAAGCCATACGCGGAAGCTCCTCGACGGCCGACCGCAACGACGAACGCACAGGTGCGTCCGCCGGTACGCTCGTCGGCTCGGTCGACGACTCTTGCACGTCGCCGCGCGCCGGCACTTCCGCTGCCGACTCCACCGTGGCCGTCGCCGGCGCGGCACCGACGAGGGTCTGCTGCCGCTGTGCCTCCATGAGCGCGTCGAACTCTTCCTGCGTTCCGAAGTTGATCACTCCGTAGAAGTCTTGCAGAAAGGCGAGATCGACAGCGAACAGTCCCTCGATCACCGGCGTGCCGACGGGCGCGATGTCCCCCAGCTCTTCGATGACGCGGCTCAACACAAGCAGCGTGAGCCGAGGATCGTCCGGCCCCGTGACGAGCGGATCGCGCAGCGGATCGAGTTCGTCGCGCGCGGTCGCCAGGCGCATCCGCCCGACGCGGTGCACCCGACCGTCCTCGTCTACATAACCGCGCGGGAGGGTGAACTCGTAACTGGTCTTCAGTCCACTCATCCGTTAATTCTCACTGGTTGCGTTCGACACGTTCGCAGCAGAACGTGATGACTTCCTTCATCGGCTCGTTCGAGTCCGTGCTGAGCGCGTCAGTGACGATCTTGAACGGCCATGCACCGTGCATCGTGAACTGGCCGACCGGCTTCACGCCGGCGGTGTCGTAGAGCCACAGGTACAGCGACATGCGGTCCGCCGAGCGGCTCTTGAAGCCCTTGTCCCGAATGCGCAGGAACCACTGCCAGATCGGGTCCTGCGCGGCGTTGAACGGCGCCATCCGGGTCATCTCGACCTCAGGCACGTTCGTCGTCGCACCAACGGTCTTGATGTGCTCGGTGCGGCCGCGGTAGCCGTTCTGCGTCGTCGAGACCGGCGTCAACTCAACGTTGATCGACGACACCGACTGCAAGACGATCGTCGACTTGCCAGGGATCTCGAGGTAGAAGTTGCGCGCAACGATCGGGTCGGTGCGGATCATGCTTGTTTCCATTGATGCCACGAAGCTCTCCTATCAGCGTGCTGGCTTGCGGGGGGATGTCAGCTGTTCGTCTGCTTCTGCTGGCTGACTCGGAAAACCACGAACTCGGCCGGCTTCACCGGCGCGATGCCGACCTCGACGACCAACTTGCCCTGGTCGATCGACTCCGGCGGGTTCGTCTCCTCGTCGCACTTGACGTAGAACGCCTGGTCGGCGCTTGAGCCGAACAGCGCCCCGGACATCCACAGGCCGCGAAGGAAAGCCTCGACGGTCCGCGACACACCGGCCCACAGTTCGAAGTCGTTGGGCTCGAAGACTGCGAACTGGGTGCCATCGAGGATCGCCGTCTCGATCATGTTGAACAGGCGGCGGACGTTGATGTAACGCCAGTCGGTGTTGGACGAGAGTGTCCGCGCGCCCCAGACCCGGATGCCGCGGGTGCCGAACGGGCGGATGCAGTTGATGCCGATCGGGTTCAGCAGCCCCTGCTCGGCCTGCGTCACCGACCGCTCGACGTCGAGCACCCCACGGATGGTGTCGTTCGCCGGGGCCTTCCAGACGCCGCGGGTCTCGTCCGTGCGTGCCCAGACGCCGGCGAGGTGGCCGGACGGCGGAACGAAGACCTCGCTGTTGCCGTTCGAGCCGATCGGGTTCTCGATCTTGATCCAGGGGTAGTACAGCGTGGCGAACGCGCTGTCATACATCGCGGAGTCCGAGCGCCATTCCTTGATCTGCTGCGGGGTCATGCCGGGCGGCGCGTCGAGCAGCGCCATCCGATTGCCGTTCTGCTCGCAGTGCGAGATCAGCGCCGTCTGGACGGCCTTCCACATGTCCAGATCGATCGTGCCGTCCTTGCGAGTGGCGGCGGTGATCAGGTCCGGCACCGCGACGATCGTCACGTCCTCGGCAACGGCGAGTCCGTTGATGCCGGCGCGCGCCGACTCGGAGCCGGCGAACTTGCGGCCGTTCACCGGCACCGGCACCGGAGCTACCTTCTGCAGCGAGTAGCGGCCCGGCTTGATCAGCTCGAGCTGCGTCTTGAGGTCGGCACCCTTCTTCAGCGCCACCTCGACCTTGATCTTCTTCGACTTGCCGTTGATCACGGTCTTGACGTTGCGCTCGCCGGTGCCGAGGTCGAGGTTCGGCCACGACTCGACCTCGTCGCCGCCCTGAAGCACGGTCAAGGTGAAGGTCGCCGGCCCGTCGTCGGTCTTGTCGCCGACGTCGTCGGTCGTGACGTCGACCGTGATGTCCGCGTCCGGCTCGAGGCTCTCGATGGCGAGCGGCTCGCCGAGGCTGCGGTCAGCAGCCGGCAGCTCGAGGCGGGCCGGCTTGCCGGCGGGCGCGGTGTTCGGGACACGGCAGATGTACGCGACGCTGCCGCCGTTGGCGAAGTAGCCGTAAACCGACAGCGGCAGCATGCAGCCCTCGGCGAAGCCGCCGTAGAGGGCCTCGAACTGCTGCCAGCTGGTGACGAGACGTGGCGCCATGCCCTGCGGGTCGTTCGGGTCACCGGGAGCGCGCTCGGTGAAGCCGACGAACGCGGTAACGGCGGTGGGCGCGGCGGTGAGGACTCGTTCTGAGGATGGGACTTCTTCGACGTAGACGCCAGGGGCAGTGTAAGTCGGCATACGCCGCTCCGATCCGTGGTTTGTGGGGCTACCGCGTCAGCAACGACGCGAAACGATCAGGGATAAAATCCTCCACCGTTCGAAAATGGTCAAGATCTGAAGCGTGTTCGGCGGCGATCGCTTCCCTTTGGTGCAATCCCTTGGGTGCAACCCGCCCCAAAGATCGCAATTAAGGGTGGAGGACGCTCGTTGTTCACCCGGCCGTCGTTCGCACGGCGCCCGGCATCGTCATCGATATGACGCCGCCCCACGTGCAGTTGCACATTGACCCCGCGGTCAGCGCCCGGCTACCGCCGATGGTCGTGCGCAGGGCGCCGGGGAGCCAGGTGCCGACGATCACCGGGACGCACGGCATGGGCGTCAGCACGCCGAGCGCGGCGGCTGTCGCGGCCGCGACGGTCGGGTTGGACAGGCTCGAACACATGCCGAACGGTGGCACGTTGACGGCGGGTGCGGTGTCGGTGACAACCGCGGCCGGGCGTCCCTCGATCGTCACCCGCGAGATGGGCAGCGAAACAAGCGAGGACGGCGCCAGCCCGAAGGTGCACTGCAGCATGGCGCCGGTCACGGCACATAAGGAACCCACGGCAACCCCTACTGCTTGGAACCCTTGGCTGACGTCGTACGCAGGCTGCCCGCAGAAGTGACGAAGCAGATGATTCTGCGGTCCAGACCCTGCTCCCAACTACGTGGCGAGGGCAAGAGGTAAGTGAAAAACAGGCTCGAGTCGAGGTAATCGACACCCACGTACGGGCCGAACAGCTGCGCACATTTGCTGTCGGCGAACTTTTTCAGCACGTCCGAACCCGGGTAGTTGGTAACCGACGTCGGGTTAGGAGGGTTCGAGACGTTCGGCGCGCTGGTCACGCCGCCCAGATCGCCGGTGTAGTTGACGATCGCGTAAGCCTCTTGGGCATGGGGCTTGTCGCACGGCGTGTTTTCCAGCGTGCTGAGCTCGGCATGCACGCTGGTGGGTGCCTTGAAGCACTGGCCGACGCGGACAGTGAACACCGACTCCTTGCCGGAGGAACTGGAACCGCCTCCGAACACCGAGCAACTGGTTACCGAAAGCCCGACCAAGAGCGCGATGAACGACGTGATGAGGCGCCGTGGCGTCTGTGACGTAGCGCCCCCCAGCGTCGATCGGGTCCCAAGTTGATCTCAGGCAGGTACATGGTGACGGCTAGGCCGCTGTGCATGCAACTACCGCCTCGGCACGAGAGCCCAGTGGCGAAACTGAGGTCGCGCGGAAACCTCAGGTTGTGCGCTTGCGCCCGAGGCTGAACCAGGCGGCGATCAGCACCAGCACTCCCACGACGACGGCGGCGATCCCGTGCTTCACGCGGGCGCGCTTGCCGTGCGGCGTGTGGCCAGGGAAGAAGCTCGGCAGACTGTGCGCCGGTTCGGCGAAGTAGATCACGCCGACGACGATGATCAGGAGCCCGATCACGACCAGAAGTGCAGTGACCCACGTCGGTGTCTGGCGAGCGGGCGGGCGGCTGGTGGACACAGAGTTCCTCTCCCTCGAACGTCCGGGCGAGCGGAACCTTGCCACAGCCGTCGCACGCTGACGACGCCACCCACAGGTGCCCCTCACCCTCGCGCCGAGAGCCGTTCACGGGCAGGCGCTAGTGGCCGGTGAGCTGGCCCAATTGCACCGTCACCGTCGACACCTTGCCGGTATCGGTTATCACAGTGACGTGCACCGTCTGGCCCGGTGCGTAGTTCGCGAGCGCGTCGGCGAGGCTTGCAGTGGAGGTGATCGGGAACGAGTCGATGCGAGTGATCACGTCACCTGGGCGCAGTCCGGCCTTGGCCGCAGGACCGTTCGGCATGACACTCACGATCGCCGCGCCCGCCGGCGCACCGTTCGGACCCACCGCGGTCGCGACAGTGACGCCGAGTGCGGCCCGTCCCGAGTTCGTCACCTCGCCCTTGCTGACCAGTTGCGTCGCGACGTTGTGTGCCATGTTGGCCGAGATCGCGAATCCGATCCCCGGTGCCGCCGACCCGCCTTGCCCGATCTGGGGGTCAACGGCGGCGAGCGTGGGTATGCCCACCAGCCGGCCGTCCAGGTCGACGAGTGCACCACCGCTGTTGCCGGGGTTGATCGCCGCGCTCGTCTGAATCGCATCCGGGATCGTCGCTCCCGGGGAATTGGCTTCGGCCGGCTCGGTGACCGTGCGGCCGGTTGCGGACACGATGCCTTCGGTGACGCTGCTCGCCAGTCCGAGCGGATTGCCGATCGCCATGACGATGTCGCCGACCTGCATCTTGCTTGAGTCGCCGAACGTGATCGGCTGTAGGTTCGACGCGCCCTGGATGCGGATGACGGCCAGATCGTCGGGGGCGAAGACGCCCACAAGGCTGCCGTGAAACAGCTGCTTGCCGCCGTAGAGGCCGACGGTGAAGGTCTTCGCTGTACCGACGACGTGTGCATTGGTCACCACGTCGCCGCGCTGATCGATGATGACGCCGGAACCCAGGCCGGTGGACGTGGTGATCTCCACCACCGAAGGCAGCGTCTTGTGCACCGTCGAGACGAACTCGTTCTCGACGGCGACGGCCGGCTGTTGCGCCGAACCGGTCGCCGATGCGCTCGTCGACGCGGAACCCGCGCCGCCACTCTTGCCACTGCTCGTGCATGCCGCGACGCCAACGAGTACGGCGGCACCGAGAATCGCAGCGCGAATGCGTGTGCTCAGCGGCGGACGAGTCCTCTGCGAGTAGTGGTCCACGCCACTCCACTCTGCAACGCGTATCGGGCGCTGTCGTCGGCACGGCAGCGCGAACTCGGTCGGCAATTGCGGTCGGGATTTGCGCTGGCGTGACAGTCGAGCCGGCAACCTGAGAGTTCCACCTGCTGCTTAGCCGACAGCGGGCTTGCGCCTAGGGGCTGCACATCGGCCGAAGGTTCCGTGGGCGGCGATGTCCCCGGAAACTCGAGAGATTTGATGAACCATGGGAAAGTCGACCCGGCCGGGCGCGGCCAGCGGGAAAGCAGCACGGCCAGGCGCGGCCAGCGGCAACGCGGCGAAGCGGCGGGCTGCGAGTAGGACACTGGCTGCCGCGCGTGGCGGCCGCTCAGCGCGTCAGCGGAGGTGGCTGGCGTTCGGACCCGTCGCTGTGGTGTTGGCACTGATTGCGGCGCTCACGATCGCGAAGGTGTCCTCAGGCGCGCAAGCCGTGCAGTCCGGCACAGCCGGAGGTCATGCATCGGCCGCACTCGTCGGTGAGTTGGCCTCCGTGCCGACCAGCACGCTGAACGCCGTCGGCGCAGGGACGGCCGGTCAGGGTGCGTTCAACTCGGTGCCGACAAAGACCTCGGGCGCCGCGCTCACATCTAAGGGTCTGCCTCAGGTGCTGTACGTCGGCGGCGAGTTCTGCCCGTAC
>DATFTS010000652.1:0-4985 GCA_035261645.1 Jatrophihabitans sp.
GTGTGGGTCGCGGTGTCGAAGCACCCGAGGTTGTCTGTGGTGCCGGTCGCGCCTAAGAACGTCGCGAAGACGTAGCGACCGTACGTGCCAACCTCTTGCGTGCCGTTGCTGGCGGTCACCGCACCGCCGACATTGAACGCACCACAGGACGTGCCGGTCGGTGACACGCACTGCATGAACCCGTTGGAGTCGTAGTAGTAGTAGTTGCCGTCGGCGGCGGCGATGCCGTCACCGGACAGTCCCCAGCCCGGCTGAGTCGTCGTCCCTATTTGGTTGTAGCCGCAGCTCAGGCGGGTAGTGAGGTCGAGGCACTGGATGCCGAAAACGTTGGGCGTTCCATTCTGCTCCACCGGCCAGTAAAGCCGACCGTTGGATATGAACGACCCGTTGACGTAGGCGGAGCTGAAGCCACTCAGCGGGCCCGTGCCCAGCGGCGTCCCCGCCGTCGGGCTCACGTAGCTCGAGAATCCTGGCCACCCTGCGCACACCTGGTTGGTCAGCGTCGCGCAGAACACGACCGTGTCCGTGGCGTTGTGGTGGAAGACGGTGTAGATGCTGTCGCCGAAGCCCTCAACCGAGTAGCCGTCACCGCCGGGGGTCGAGAAACTGACCGCTGCGGCCGTGAAGTTCGGCGATGCGGCTGCCGTCGTGCCGCTCTGCGCGGTGCCGTTCGCGGTGACGGTGTTGCCAGAGACGCTCCCCGTGAAGCCCGGCGGCAGCTCTAGCGAGTTGGGCACGTAGGTCTGCGCCCCGGTGATCGGGTCGTTGATCGACACGCTGGCGTCGGAGCCGGTCTTGTTCCGGTAGCTCAGTGCCCACTTCACCGTGTCCCCGGAGTGGGCGCTGCCTTGGTTACCGGTCGAAGCATCGGCCGTCGAGCCGTTGCTCAGGTCGGTGCCGGTCTTGGTGAAGTTCGAGATCGGCGTCGAGGCGGCATGCGCGGCACCGCTGGTAACAACCGATGCGCTCGCTGCCCCGGCGACCAAGATCAGCGCAGTGGTGAGCGCGGTCCAGCGACGAGGTCGGTCGGTGACGAGGTGGTGGTTGCCACCCGACCGGCGCGTGCGTGCAACTGCGCATAGGAGATGACGGACAGGCATAACGCCCTCCAGGTGTCGTCGACCAGAACCCCTCCCACCCAGCCCCCGTAACCCGCCGTAGCGACTTCTGAGTCGAGACGAACGCATTCTTTACTTACCTTGATCGACTTCGCCACTCGAAACCGGAAATTAACGCCACTTGCCGTCAATCACCACACAAAGATCAAACACGGTGGGTCGTCGCGTCTCGCACTTCCCCACGCTCGTGACCGATGTCGGCGCCGCGTCGTTGACTCCGGTGTGATCCGACGCGACGCTTTGGCCGCCCTGGCCACCACGCTCCTGTTCGTCGTCGGCCTTGCAGCCCTCGGTGGATCTCCCGCGGGGGCGGCCGGCGGTTTCGCACCGCTCAACCGGCCAGGACCGGCGCTGCAGGTGCCCGTCGCAACGCTGCGGGCGGCGTTGCACTGCCACGGCTCGCTCGCCGGCGGATCACTCGAGCCGGTGCTGCTCAACCCAGCGACCGGAGTGCGGCCGGAGCAGAACTACTCCTGGAACTACGAGCGAGCCTTCGACGCGCAGCACCGGCCGTGGTGCGCGCTCACCATGCCGTACAACACGCTCGGCGACATCCAGACGGCGGGCGAGTACCTCGTTTATGCGATCCGGACCATGCATGCCCGGGCGGATCGACGCATCGCGGTGATGGGGCACAGCCAAGGCGGCATGTCGATGCGCTGGGCGCTGCGGTTCTGGCCGGACACCCGCGCGATGGTCGACGACGTGATCGGGATGGCCGGGTCGAACCATGGCACGACGCTGGCGGCCTTCTGCCGGCGGCATGTGGTGTCCTGCCCACCTGCTGATTGGCAGCAAGGGCGTGACTCGCAGTTCATCGCGGCTCTGAACAGCGGCGTGGAGACGTTCAGAGGGATCTCTTACACCGAGATCTTCACGCACACGGACGAGGTTGTGCAGCCCAACCGAACCGACGCGGTCTCCTCCTCGGCGCTGCACACCGGCGCGGGCGTGATCACCAACGTATCGACGCAGGACATCTGCCCGCTCGATCTCGACGAGCACCTCGCGGTGGGCACCGTCGACCCGGTGACCTACGCGCTGGTGATGGACGCGCTCACGCATCATGGTCCGGCCGAGCCCGGTTGGATCAACCGCGCGGTGTGCCGGCAGGTTTACCAACCAGGTGTCGACCCGGCGAACGCGCAGACCTACCTGCAGACGCTCGCCGCCGCGCCCGGGCTGCTGAGTGTGTCCACGCCAGACTTCAACCTGGTCGGGGCGCCGGAAGTGAAGCAGGAACCGGCGCTGCGCTGCTACGTCTACGCGGCCGGCTGCTGATCAGGGCTAAGCCCCGTCAGCCTTTCCTCCGTCCGGGACGCTCGGCCGGTGTGTCGCGCGTCCCGGGCGGAGGAAAAGTGGGGCGGCAGGGCGGCTCTGGGACGATGGCGCGGTGACGGTCACGGTCCATCTGCTGCGCCACGGCGAGGTCTACAACCCGCAAGGCGTGCTGTACGGGCGGCTGCCCGGATTCCGGCTGAGCGAGCTGGGCGAGCGGCAGGTGCAGGCCGCCGCCGACTGGCTGGCGCAGTGCGACATCGGCTACCTGGTGTCGTCCCCGCTCGAACGGGCCCGGCAGACGGCCGCGCCGCTCTCCGCCATAACCGGGCTGGACGTCGAGATCGACAAGCGGCTGATCGAGGCCGATAACCACCTGCAGGGGCGCAACGTGGCCGGCGGCAAGGGCCTGTTCACCGATCCCAGCAACTGGAAGTACTTCCGCAACCCGATCCGGCCGTCGTGGGGTGAGCCGTACGCCGAGGTCGCCGAGCGCGTGCTCGCCGCGGCTCGAGCAGCTCGTGACCGCGCCGGTACCGGCGACGCGGTGTGCGTCAGCCACCAGCTGCCGATCGTCTGCGCGCGGCGCCAGGCGCTGGGCCAGCGGCTGTTCCACGACCCGCGACGGCGGCAGTGCGCGCTCGCGTCCGTCACCTCGTTGACGTTCGACGGGGACGAGATCATCCGGGTCGAGTACAACGAGCCGGCGGCCACCCTGCCCGCCGGACACGGCGCCGGAGCGTGAGCTCACAGCGGCTGAGTCCGGTGACAGGGCGCCAAGGTTCGTATCGCACACTGGACCCGCGATGAAACACCCGATGACGCGTGCCCTGCTGGCCCTGGTTACGGCCGCTGTTGCGCTGACGGCGTGCGTCGGCCGGAACGCCGTCGATCAGAACGGCAACAGCGAGTTCCAGTTCACCTCCGGGAACCAGCTCGGCCAGCTCTACCCGCAGGCCGACCGGAAGAAGGCCGGGACCTTCAGCGGCGATCTGCTCGACGGCCGCCCGTTCAGCCTGGCCCAGACCGCAGGCAAGGTCGTCGTCGTCAACTTCTGGGCCGCCTGGTGCGGCCCGTGCAAGACCGAGACGCCGCAGTTCGACCTCGTGTACCGGCAGCTGAAGTCGCGCGGAGTGGACTTCGTCGGAATCGACACCAAGGACGTCAAGAGCAACGCGCAGTCGTTCGTGAACGACTACAACATCTCGTACCCGATCGTCTACGACGAGCAGGGCCAGAGCGCGCTGCGCCTCGGCAACCTGCCGGCCACCGCCCTGCCGTTCACGGTACTGATCGACAAGCTGGGCCGGGTGGCCGCCGTCTACATCATCCGGTTGTCGGCCAAGGACCTCACCGGCGCACTCGACAAGTTGGTAGCGGAGCGCACGTGAGCCTTGCCGCCGCTGGCTTGACACACACAGTGACCGACGGGCCGCTGCTGGTGGCGGCGGCGGTGGCCGCGTTGGTCGGAGTGGTCGGCTTCCTCTCGCCCTGCGTGCTGCCGCTGGTGCCCGGCTACCTCTCCTACGTCGCTGGTCTCGCCGGCGACGCCGGCCGACCCAGCCAGCGGCGCATGGTGGCCGGCGCGGTGCTGTTCGTGCTCGGTTTCACCGCGATCTTCGTCGCGCAGGGTGTGCTGTTCGGCCAACTCGGCAGCTCGATCAGGACAAACGCGCTCACGATCGAGCGGGTGCTCGGCGTCGTGACGATCGTGATGGGCATCGCCTTCCTGGGGGCAATCCCTGCGCTGCAGCGTGAGTTCCGCTTCCACCGGCTCCCGCGCGCCGGGCTGCTCGGTGCGCCCCTGCTCGGCGCGGTGTTCGGACTCGCCTGGACGCCGTGCCTCACCCCGACGTTCAGCGCGGTCAACGCGCTCGCCTACACGCAGGCCTCGGCCGGCCGCGGCGCGTTCCTGCAGGTGTTCTACTGCCTCGGGCTGGGCCTGCCGTTCATCCTCGTCGCGATCGGCTTCGGCTGGGTCTCGTCCGCGCTCGGCTTCCTGCGCCGCCACCGACGGATCGTGAGCCAGGTGGGCGGCGTGCTGCTCATCGGCATCGGCATCCTGCTCGTCACCGGCGAGTGGAACCACTGGATGGACGTGCTGCGCGCGAACGTCGGCCCGGCGTCCGGGGTGCAAGTATGACGAACCCACGTAGCCGCTCCACGATCTCGCGGACGCTCGTGCGGCCGGTGCGGATCCTGTGGCGGCGGCTGACCTCGATGCGCACGGCGCTGGTACTGCTGTTCCTGCTCGCCGTCGCAGCCGTGCCCGGCTCGCTCTTGCCGCAGCGTCCGCTGAACCCGGCGAAGACCAGCTCCTATATCGCCTCGCACGGCGGTTGGGGCCGCTTCCTCAACGCGATCGGCATGTTCGACGTGTTCGGGTCGGTTTGGTTCGCGGCGATCTACCTGCTGCTGTTCATCAGCCTCGTCGGCTGCCTGATTCCGCGGATCCGGGTGCACGCCCGCGCGCTGGCACGCACGCCGTTGCCGGCGCCGCGCAACCTTGATCGCCTACCCGAGTCGGGTGCATTCGACACGTCCACTCCGCCTGAGGAGTACGCGACGGCGGCGCGTGCTGAGCTGGGC
>DATFTS010000653.1:0-2030 GCA_035261645.1 Jatrophihabitans sp.
GCGCGACCCTCATCATCGTTTGCGGCACGGTATTCGTTACGCGCCTGGTCCGAGCCATGATCCGGGACGAAGCGCGGCGTCCGGCCCTCGCGAGTTTGCTGGCGGGCATGCTCGCCTGGTGTGCCGGCGCAATGGTCATCGTCGCCTCTGGCGCTAACGGCATTCCCGATTTTCCTCTTGCGGCGAAGGTGCTGATGATTGCTGCCTACACCGCTTTCACCGGTTTTGTCGTGCTTGATGTGGGCAACTCCGAGGCCAGCGCCACCGGATCGTGGCTCGACGCCTTGGTGATGTGTGGCGGCACCGGGTGTCTGGCGAGCAGCGTCGTGCTCCTGCCCGTCTCCAGCCACGACGTGGGGACGGCCGTCCTCTCGCTGGTCATTCCGCTGTTCGACGTGGTCCTAGCAGTTCTCGTGCTTGCCCAGATCGGGCTCGGCGTTCGGCTTGATCGACTCAGTGCTTTCAAGCTGGCCGGCGGCTTCGTCCTCTTGGCCTCTGCCGACGCGCAATTCGTGGCCAACCTCTCCTCCGGTGTGCAGAACTTGGTGCTGGTCACCGCCGCGGCCCGGCTGGTGGGCTTCGGGCTCATCATCGAAGAGGCCTCGCGGCCACGTGAGCTGCGTCGGACCGACCAAGCGCGAATCAGCGTGCTGGGAGTTGCCGCCTCTGCCGCCATCGCAATCTTCGTGCTGGCGGCGCGCCCGGCTGGTGGGTTAGGCGGCTACCTCTCCATCCCGGCTGTTCTGACGTTGCTGGGTGCGGCAGGTCGGCTTGTCGCAAGCCTGCGCGAATCGCGCTGCACGCTTGCCGCTCTCGCCCGCTCACACACCGACGAGCTGACCCGCCTGCCGAACCGACGAGGGTTCACCGAGCGCCTCGACGCCAGCCTGGCGGCGGGCACAGATGTTGCCTTGATGGTGCTCGATCTGGACGGCTTCAAGGACATCAACGACACCCTCGGGCACGCCGCGGGCGATGTCGTCCTGAAGACGGTTGCCTGCCGCATTCGCGAAGCTGTGCCGGCCTCGGTATCGCTCGCTCGACTCAGCGGTGACGAGTTCGGCATCCTCCTGCCGCGAAGCGACGCGGTGCACACGATCGATGCGGCGCAACACGTGCTGGACGTCCTGAACCACCAGGTGGTCGTCGACGGTCTCGAGGTGGCCCTCTCCGCGTCAGTGGGACTGATCGAACGGTGCCAGGAGGCGAAGGCGGACAGCAATGAGCTGATCCGCCGCGCCCAGGTGGCGATGTACCGCGCCAAGCAGAAGCGCTCCGGCATCGCCTGCTACGACCCGTTCCACGACGAGTACTCGAAGGCCAAGCTGCGGATCTCCGAGGAACTGCGTCGCGGCATCGAGAACGACGAGCTCGAGGTCTGGTACCAGCCGCAGATCGATGCATCGACGATGCAGCCGTGCGCCATGGAAGCCCTCGTGCGCTGGCGGCACCCGAAGGACGGGCTGCTCCCGCCGATCGCCTTCTTGTCCGCCGCACGGCGGACGGGGCTCATGCCGTTGCTGTCGCAGCAGGTAATTCGAAAGGCGATCACCGACCTCAGCAACTGGCGCGCGCTCGGATTCCCCGTTCGGCTGTCGCTCAACTGCGCTCCGCCCGAGTTGCTCAGCGGCGTGTTCCTGCCGCGCCTGCACCGGGCCTTGGAAGACGCCGGCCTGACCGGCGACGCGGTGGCAGTCGAGGTCACCGAGGAGTCGTTCCTGGGCGAGCCCGACCGGGCCCGCGAGATCCTCGCGGTCGCCCGGAGCAGGGACATCGAGATCTCCATCGACGACTACGGCACCGGCTTCTCGTCGCTCGCGTACTTGCGTGATCTGCCCGTCGACGAGTTGAAGCTGGACCGTTCGTTCGTCTCGCAGATCGCCACTGACCACCGCAGCCGCATGATCGTGGCGTCGACGCTGCAGATGGCGCGTGCCCTCGGCATGCGCACCGTCGCAGAAGGTGTCGAGGACGCCGCGGCAGCGGCCGATCTCATCGCGATGGGTGTCGACAGGCTGCAGGGCTACCAC
>DATFTS010000654.1:0-2475 GCA_035261645.1 Jatrophihabitans sp.
CTTCGTCCACCTCGCGCTCGATCGCGCGGACCATCGCACGCACGCCGTCAGTGGTGCGAGACATCAGCGGCGTGCGCTGCGCCACTGCCTCGTTCATCTCCGACTCGATGTAGCCGGGCAGCAGCGTCGTGACCTTGATCCGGCTGCCGAGCATCTCGACGCGGATACCTTCGGCCAGCGCGGCGAGGCCGGCCTTGGACGCGGCGTAGGCGGTCATCGACTTGGGCATTCCGCGCAGTGCCGACATCGACGACACGACGACGAGGTGGCCGCGGCCGGCCGCGCGGAAGATCTCCATCGCTGCCTCGCACTGCGCGAGCGCCGAGACGAGGTTCGTGGTGATGGTCTGCTTGTTGGCGTCGAAGCGGCCCGTCCCCACCGGCGCGCCCTTGCCGATGCCGGCGTTGACGATCGCCCGGTCGAGCCCGCCCAGCTCGTCGGCGATCTCGCGAAAGACGGTGAACACCGCGTCGTGATCGTCGACGTCGAGCCGGCGGATGACAACCGTCCGGTCGGCGTGGTCCGCGAGGATCTCCGCGCGTAACGCCTCCAGCCGGTCGATGCGGCGCGCGCACAGGCCAAGATCGGCTCCGCGGGCGGCGAACTGGCGCGCCATCTCGGCACCGAGACCGGAGCTCGCTCCGGTGATCAGGATTCTGGTGCCGGTCATCCTTCGAACGGCCAGCCGTGCTGCTGCGCAGCCCGGACCTGCTCACCACGCAGCTCGAGGTGCTGTGCCGTCAGCTCCACCGCGTGCGCGAGGTCGACGCCGGACTGATCGGCGAGCAGGTACACGCCGTAGGCCAGCTCGCCGAGCCGGTTCGCCCAATCGGGGCTGGGACGGAACGGGCGCCGGCCGCGCTCGGTCGCTGCGGTGACCGCTGCCGAAAGAGTGCCGACGAGCGTCTGCAGTTCCAGCAGCAGCGTCGGCACCGTGGCGTGCAGATCGGCCGCGTCACCGCTCTCGGCGACCCGGGCTTGCAGGTTGTTCATCCGGATTCCTCCCCGCCCTTCACTCCGGTCGTTCGCAACCTACCGGTATGCGGGCGGCACAACCGACCCGGCCAGTACGCTCGATAGGCCTTCTTACCGACCCCCTATGCCCACCCCGTGCGAGGACCTGCGTGACCGAACTGCGACCGGCCCGGCTGCGCGTCGGCGTGGTGGGTGCGGGCCGAGTAGGGGCTGCGCTGGGCGCGGCACTGGCCCGGGCCGGACACCACATCGTGGCCGCGACCGCGGTGTCGGACCAGTCACGGGTGCGCGCCGAGCGACTGCTCCCAGGTGCGCCGCTGCTGCCCGCCGACGAGGTCGTCGCAGAGGCGGACTTCGTCCTTGTTGCTGTTCCGGACGATGTGCTGCGCGCGCTGATCACCGGACTGGCCGAGACCGACGCGTGGCGCCCGGGTCAGATGGTCGCGCACACCTCAGGCGCACACGGCATCGGCGTGCTCGACGCGGCTGCCGCGCGTGGCGTGTTGCCGCTTGCGTTGCATCCGGTGATGACGTTCACCGGGCGCGCCGAGGATCTCGACCGGCTCACCGGCGCGACGTTCGGCGTCACAACTGCCGAGGAGCTGCGGCCCGTCGCCGAGTCACTCGTGCTCGAGATGGGTGGCGAGCCGGTGTGGGTGCCCGAGTCGGCGCGCGCGCTCTATCACGCGGCGCTGACGATCGGCTCGAACCATCTGGTGACGCTGGTGAACGACTCGCTCGGGCTGCTCGCCGGCGCCGGCGTCGCCGAGCCCGGACGGTTGGCCGCGCCGCTGTTGAGCGCCTCGCTCGACAACGTGCTTCGGCTGGGTGACGCCGCACTGACCGGCCCAGTGGTCCGCGGCGACGTCGCGACGGTGGCGGCGCACGTCGCGACGCTGCGCGATCAGGCGCCAGACGTGTTGCCGTCCTATCGAGCGATGGCCCGTCGTACCGCCGAACGAGCCCGCGCGTCCGGACGGTTGGAAGCCGAGCGCGCCGCCGAAGTGCTGGCGGTGCTGGAGTGAAGCTGGTGCACACCAGGGCCGAGTTGGCGACCGCCCGGGACGCGTTGGACGGACCCGTCGGGCTGGTGCCGACCATGGGAGCGCTGCACGCGGGACACCGCGCGCTGCTCGAGCAGGCGCGCCAGCTCAGCGAGTCGGTCGTCGCGACGATCTTCGTCAACCCGATGCAGTTCGGCCCGAACGAGGACCTCGCGATGTACCCGCGCGCGCTGGACGAGGACGTCGCGATGTGCGAGGACGCCGGCGTCGACGTGGTGTGGGCGCCGTCCGTCGGCGACGTGTACCCCGCAGGACGCGCAGAGGTGGCCGTCGACCCGGGCCCGCTCGGCGCGGAACTGGAAGGCGCCATCCGGCCGGGTCACTTCGGCGGGGTGCTGACCGTCGTGGCGAAGTTCTTCAATCTCGTGCGCCCGGCAGTGGGGTTCTTCGGCGAGAAGGACTACCAGCAGTTGGTGTTGATCCGGCGCATGGCCGC
>DATFTS010000655.1:0-2681 GCA_035261645.1 Jatrophihabitans sp.
GGCTACTGCGGCTCGGCGCCGCCGCGGCGCAGCCGGCCGGCCGCTGTCCCGGTCAGCCCCTGCGGATTGCGCCGGCGCCGTTGCCGAGCGCTCCCCCGTGCCGACTGCGGATTCGTCGTCGTGTGCGTGTTCGGGGTCGCAAAGCTGCTCGATGTCCTGCAGCGTCAGCGGCGCGAGCAGGGATGCCGTGTTCGCGAGGCTACGGACCTCGTCACGACACTCGTGGCAGGCGGTCAAATGCTGCCGCACCGCGTCGGCTTCCTGCGGCTCCAGCGCGTGGAGCACGTAAGCGCCCAGTTCGTTGTCCATGATGCAGGTCATGTGCCGCTCACCCCGCGTTCCTCCAACGCCAAGCGCAGCGCGCGAAGGGCGTAGTGGATCCGCGACCGGACCGTGCCCGGCGGCAGGCCACGCGCGGCGGCGATCTGCGCCGCGGTGTTGCCGCGGTAGTAGCAGTCGAACAGCACCGAACGATGCTCAGCGCTCAGCGCGTGCAAGGCGTCAATCAGAAGCACCGCGTCCAGCGCCGAGTCCAGGGCCTCGTCGTCGACTGCCAGGCCCAACACGTCTGCCGATGTCTCGGCCGGGCGGGCATTACGGGCCCGGTAGGCGTCGATGATCAGATGGCGTGCGGTGGTGAACAGCCACGGCCGGCGCGCCTCCGCCGGTAGTTGACCGGCGTGCTGCCAGGCCCGTAGCAGCGTCTCCTGAACGACGTCTTCAGCCAGTTGCCGATCACCGTGCATCAGCCGCTGTACGTAGGTCAGCAGCGCGCCCGCGTGCTCGTCATAGAGCGCACGGGATACCTCGTCCTCCCGACCGACTTGCGTGTCGCCCATACCTAGTACGACGGATCGCAGCGGATTTGTACTCAATGGCGGCGTCAACCGAGGTCGATCGCCGCCGGATATCTGCTATCTGAATATCCGATCGACTACTCGCCGCACGAGCATTTTGCTCGGCGTCGACGTGTGCCTACAGCGTCATAGCTTCCGCGCCGAGCACGGCCCGCGCAGCCCGCGAGGTGGGGTCCGCGGCGAACCACTGCTGCAGTTGGCCGCCTCGCAGGGCGTTGTCGAGCGCCGCCATGATAATCGACTGGTCGTACACGAGCCGACGGTGGCCCACCGAACCGGTCGATGGGTTCACCGCGTCGTAGAACCCGCCGTCACGGGTGTAGCTGCCTGGGTAGCGGGTCTTGAGCGCCATGATGTTGGCGTAGGCGTGCTGCGGGTCGATGGGCAGCGCAAGAAACGAGGCGTGCGGGGTCACCGTGGTCTCGGTGGCGCAGGTAGTGCACTGGGCCAGGCGTTGTCCGACCGGAAGCGTGAGGCCCTCGACCCCGAACCCGCCGTAGCCGCCGGTGTCATCGGCTGTGCTGGATGGCGACATGCCCCACACCGGCAGGTGCAGCTGTTCGGTGGCGTAGCGGATCTGCACGGGCACGGTGCGCAGATCGGCCAGCCCGAAGCCGCGCCGTCCCCATGTGGTCTCGGGGACGACCAGGTTCGCCATCAGCCCCTCGAACATCCCGCCGGCGAAGGTTGGTAGGAACCGCAGCGAGGTGCCGGGATACGTGTAGTGGCCCTCCCAGACGCGGAAGCGCTTGCCCGACAGCGGGTCCTTGACGTTGGCCCAGGTGCCCTGTGGAGGCCATTGGCCCTGCCATGAGAAGTCCGGGTCGGTGGAGCACTGTTTCGGCGGCAGGACTCGCCACGTTCGCCACCACACGTCGCCGGGCATCTGCCCGAGTCCCATACCCATGTACATCGCGATACGCGGGTCGCTGTACAGCGCACCGTTGTGGTAACCGGCCGGACCTACGCCGTCGTAGTAGCCGCCGTACATCTGGCCCGTCGGCTGGTCGTCCACGGCATGGTTGACGTTGCAGGCGGTCTGCGGCCGGTTGTCGTAGAAGATCGAGAAATCCATCTGCGACAGCAGCGAGTTGGCCAACGCGCGGGTCTCGGGCAGCGCCTGACGGGCCACCACCAGGCCCGATGCCAACCACCCGTTGTCGACGGCCGACAGGAACGAACAGTTGTCGTTCGTCCCGCCCACCTGCGCACACGCGGCAGCGCCCGGGTTGACGATCACCTTGCCGGTAGTCGTGTCGTACCACTGGTACATGAACCCGTGTCCGCGCTGTAACTGCGCGACCGACTGCAGCGTGTCGCTGACCCGCTTGTCCGCCTCGTCGCGGGTGATCAGCTTGAGATCGTGGGCCGCGACGACGGACCAGAGGTACACACCGACGTTGGCTGAAGACGTGTAAGTGCCGCGCGTCGTACCGGGCCCGACGTTGTCGAGCGGCAGGTGGGTGACCGGGTCGACGTCATCGCGGTAGAACGCCCACGTGTCGCGGGCGATGCCAAAGAGGGTCGCGCGTTGCGCGCCGCTGAGGGCGCCACCTCCACTCCCGTCAGCAGCGCGGGCGGCGGACGGCACCGCGAAAGCCACCGCGGCGAGGACGGTGGCGGCTACCGTCGTAAAGCGTCGTCCTCCACGCATCGCGGGTTTCCTTTCCGGTAGACCGATCTCCAACGGGGAGCGCCGGCCCGCACCCGGTCCACGATATGTACTGTTGGTCACGCAACCACCCCATTTGCTCCGTCGTCAATGCTTTCGGTGTTATTGACCGATTTGCACGAGCGCGGGATGGCCACCGAACGACCTAGTTG
>DATFTS010000656.1:0-4191 GCA_035261645.1 Jatrophihabitans sp.
GCCTTGTAGCACCCGCTCGATACGCGCACGCCGCGACGGAGCCGCCACCGTGACCAGCAGTCGAAGCGGCGAGCCGACGGCGAGCAGCGCGGGCGCCACCATCACCAGTGCCAGGTGCCCAACCATGTGGGCGCTGAACAGCACCTTGTCGTACACCGCGACGCTGCCGTTTGTGGCAAACGCGCACATCGCGAGCCCCGCGACGAACGAGATCGTTCGCCACACCGGCCACCGCTGACCTGGGTTTCGGACGGGCACGAGGGCAACCCCGGTCATGTACGCGGCCGCGGCAACTACGAGAACGGCCACCGCGAGCGCGTCCAGTTGCCACGCAGTGAACAGTGGCGCGCCGAACAGCGGGTCGAGCGGACGCGTGCCTCCCGCCCTCGTCAGCGCTTCGGCCGACGCCATGTGCATGTGCCCGCTGCCGCCGGACAGGTAGTGCACCACCGCAACGCCCAGCGCGACGACGATGCCAACGGCCAGCACCCACGCGGCGAGGGCAAGCCGCGGCAGCCGAGAAATCACCTGTCCAGTATCCGCGCGTCAGGCCCGCACCGGTCGCCAGGCCGAGCCGACGTTCAGCCGACGCGTGCGGCCCGGCTGGACGCGATCCAGGCGTCCAGCAGTTGGCCGGCCGCGCCCGAGTCGATCGCCTCAGCGGCCAGCCGCAGCCCGCGCGCGAGCGCGTCGTGCAACCGGTGCGCGGTCAGTCCGTCGTACGCCGCGATGGCGGCGGCAGCGTTGAGCAGGACGACGTCCCGCACGCCCGGCGCGCCGCCGGCGAGGACCTCGCGGACGACGCGCGCGTTGAACTCCCGATCCGCGCCGCGCAACGCCTCAGGCGGCACCGGCTCGATCCCCAGAGCGGCGGGGTCGATCGTCGCGGGCACCACGCCGCCCTCGGCAGCCACCCATGCGCTGGAGGTGGTGGTCGTGGTCAGCTCGTCCAGCCCATCGTCACCGCGGAAGACAAGTGCGGTGTCACCACGCCCGGCCAGCACCGCCGCCATGACGGGCGCCATCCGCCCGTCCGCGCAGCCGATGGCGGCCGCCCGCACCCGCGCCGGGTTCGTCAGCGGTCCTAGGAAGTTGAAGAAGGTCGGCACACCAAGTTCGCTGCGCGGCGGCCCGGCGTGTCGCATGCCGGCGTGGAACATCGGCGCGAAGCAGAAGCCGATCCCCACCTCGGCGACGGTGCGCGCCACTCCGGCCGGAGGCAGATCGATGACGACGCCGAGCTCCTCGAGAACGTCGGCCGAGCCGCAGCTGGAGGTCGCCGCGCGGTTGCCGTGCTTGACAACCCGGCGGCCGGCTCCGGCCACCACCAGGGCGGCCATCGTCGAGATGTTCACGGTGTGAGCGCGGTCGGCTCCGGTGCCGACGACGTCGACAGCGAGGCCCTCGATCGTGAGCGGAGTCGCGCGGTCGCGCATTGTGCGCACCAGCCCGGCGAGTTCCTCGGGCGTCTCGCCCTTCGCGCGCAAGAGCACCGCGAATGCGGCGAGCTGGGCCGCCGTCGCGTTGCCGGCCATGATCTCGTCCATCGCCCAGCCGGTGTCGTCGGCGGAGAGGTCGGCACCGGTCATGAGGGCCGACAGAACGGCCGGCCAGGTCGGTCCGGCGGGGGTGGTCACGGCGTCAGCGGACGACCGGTATGCCGCTGTAGCGGCGGCGCAGCTGCTCGGCGACGACCGAAGCGCTCTCGACGGGGTCGATCGGGGTGTTGATGACCGCGTCGGCGAGTGACCAGCTGGCCAGCCATCCGTCCTGGCGGCGGGCGATGAGCACCACGATCGGCGGGCAGTCTTCGATCTCGTACTTGAACTGCCGGGCAAGCCCCATACCCCCGGTGGGCTGGGCCTCACCGTCAAGGATGGCGAGGTCGATGCCGCCCTGGTCGAGCTCGCTGATGACGTCGGCCTGCCGGGCGCACTCCACCCACTCGATGCGGCCGGTGTCGGGGGCCGGGCGGCGCCCCACCGCGGTGCGGATCTGGGCCCGCACCTCGGGCAGATTGCTGTAGACGAGGACGGTCACCTGATCCGGACTGGCACTCACGTGCAGATCGTATCGAGGCCCCGGAACCACTGCCTCGCGCCGTCCGTTTACAAGGGGCAACACGGGCCACCCCCGACGCATGTCCCGCCCACCGGCAGGACATAATGCGTGAGTGACCTCGACAGCCACGACGACCGGCTTCGGTAGCAGGATCCACTCGCTCACCCGGCCCAACGTCGTCAGCGTCGGGACGATCGTGTGGCTGTCGAGCGAGCTGATGTTCTTCGCCGGCCTGTTCGCGATGTACTTCACCGTCCGGTCGGTTCATCCCGGCGACTGGCCGATGAAGCTGCCCGACGGCCACGACATCAAGCTCAGCCTCGGCTACGCCACCCCGTTCACGGTGATCCTGGTTGCCTCCAGCTTCACGTGTCAGTGGGGCGTGTTCGCGGCTGAGAAGGGTGACGTCTTCAAGCTGCGCCGCTGGTTCACGATCACCTTCATCATGGGGCTGATCTTCGTCCTGGGTCAGGCCAACGAGTACCGGATGCAGGTGCACGACGGGAACACCATCTCGGCCACCGGTTACGGGTCGGTGTTCTTCCTGACCACCGGGTTTCACGGCTTGCACGTCATCGGCGGGCTTATCGCGTTCATCTTCTATCTTGTGCGAACAGCGCTGAGCAAGTTCACGCCGGCGCAAGCCACTGCGGCGATCGTCGTGTCGTACTACTGGCACTTCGTCGACATCGTGTGGATCGGTCTGTTCTCGGTCATCTACTTGATCAGATGAAAGCCCGCCGCCGGACTTCCGCCATCGTGAAGAAGGGGCATCAGTGACTGACGACATCGACGACGTCGAGGCCGAGTACGGCTTCGAGCCGGCCGTCTCGGCCACCGGCGCCATCACCGATGAGAAGAAGCGTCCGCGCCGCGTCGGACGCCGTGGCGGCGTGCGCCGGCGCTTCACCGCGACGGTCGTGCTGCTCGGCGCACTCGCCGCAATGGGCGCGAGCTACGCCGCGATGGCGACGTCGTCCGGCGCCGCCGACACCGGGACGAGCGCGGCCGACATCCAGGCCGGCCGGGAGATGTTTCAGGTCAGCTGCATCACCTGCCACGGAGTGAACCTGGAAGGGATCCAGGGCCAGGGCCCGGCGCTCGTCGGCGTCGGCGGAGCTGCCGTGTACTTCCAGGTGTCCACCGGGCGCATGCCACTGGCTCAGCAGGGCGCCTACTCGGAGCGCAAGCCCTCGCGCTTCACCGAGAAGCAGACCGAGCAGTTGGCTGCCTATGTCCAGTCGGTCGGCGGCGGGCCGACGGTGCCACAGGGCAACCAGCGCGGCGCCAACTCAACGATCGCGCTCGGCGGCGACCTCTTCCGGCTCAACTGCGCGTCCTGCCACGGCACGACGTTCCGCGGCGCTCCGCTGTCCGCAGGCAAGATCGCCCCGGGGCTGCTGGACGCGACGGACAAGCAGATCGTCGCCGCCATGCTCTCCGGGCCGGAGAACATGCCGGTGTTCAGCGACACCCAGCTGACCCCGGCGCAGAAGCGGGCGATCGTCGCCTACGTCCAGACTTTGAAGGCGTCGAGGGACCCGGGCGGAGAAGGAATCGCCCGGATCGGGCCGGTCTCTGAGGCCATCGTCATCTGGGTCGGTGGGGTCGGCGCGCTGATGATCGTGATTCTCTGGATCGGAGCAAGGAACCGGTGAGCGAGCACACGTCCACGGAGACGCCTGGCGTCGAGGAGATCCGGCGGATGACGCCGGAAGAGGCGATGATCGCCGGCGCCGAGGTCGACGGAGTCCACATCGTCCACCGGCGCAACCGCTTCCCGATCCCGGGTACCAAGGCAGAGAAGCGTGCCGAGCGCGGCGTGGCGCTGGCGTTCACGATCTCCGCGCTGGCCGGCGTCGGCTTCATCGTTGCGTTCGTGGCACTGCCCTACCACTGGCACCTGCCCGGGACGCCGCAGAACTTCCGCTTCTACACGCCCGCCCTCGGTGGCCTGCTCGCCATCATGATGATCTTCCTCGGTGTCGGCCTAGTCCTGTGGGCCAAGTGGCTGATGCCTGAGGAGGAGGCCGTCCAGGAGCGGCACGACGATCCGTCCACCGAAGAGGACAAGCTGCTGACCGAGGCCACCCTCGTCGTCGGCCTCGAGGACACCGGCCTGCCGCGCCG
>DATFTS010000657.1:0-1654 GCA_035261645.1 Jatrophihabitans sp.
ATCCGGCCGGGCACGTCTGCGTGCGGCTCAACGGCTACCACCGCTCCGTCAACGCCGACCGCTGACTTCCTGGCCGTGACACCGGACGAGCTGACCCCCGCCGTCGAACTGGCCGTCGACGGCGGGCCAGGGATCACCTCCGACGAAGCGCTGACCCTCCTACGCGAGGGTGAGCTGCAGGTCGAGGGCCGGCTCGTGGACGCGTCCAACGCCACCTTCTACTGCGCGATCACGACGGCCCAACGAGCTGCCGCATGCGTGTACAAGCCGATCGCGGGGGAGCGGCCGCTGTGGGACTTCCCGGACGGCACGCTCGCCGAGCGCGAGGTCGCCGCCTATGAGGTGTCCGCGGCGCTCGGCTGGCCACTGGTGCCGCCGACGGTCCTGCGCGACGGGCCGGCCGGCCCCGGCATGGTGCAACTTTGGATCGACGTTGACGACTCGGTCGAGATCTCCCGGTTCATGCGCCGCCGCGACGTCGAGCGGCTGCGCCAGATCGCGGTGTTCGATGCGGTGATCAACAACGCTGACCGCAAGGGCGGCCACCTGCTCCCGACGCCCGCTGGCCATGTGTACGCCGTCGACCACGGCGTGACATTCAACGTGGAAGACAAGCTCCGCACGGTGCTCTGGCAGTGGGCCGGCGCACGCATCCCGGTCGAGACGTGCACGGCACTGGCTGCCTTGCGCGCCGACCTTGCCGGGGATCTGGGCGAGCGCCTCTGCGAGCTGCTCACGCGGCGCGAGGTCGGCCGCACCAGGTCTCGGGTCGACCGGTTGCTGCGCACCGGCCGGCATCCGGAGCCCTCCGGTGACTGGCCCCCGGTGCCCTGGCCGCCGATCTAGGCCACTGCCGGTCTCCTGCACGCCCGCCCGATACGGTTTCCCGCGTGGACGCGTGGCCCTCTCCTCCCATCCCGGAGCTGCCTGGCACTGGGGAGCCGCTGCGGCTCTACGACACTGCAAGCAAATCGATACGGTTGACCCGGCCGGCCCAGACCGCGCGGATGTATGTCTGCGGCATCACGCCCTACGACGCGACGCACCTGGGTCACGCCGCCACTTACCTCGCCTTCGACCTGGTGCAGCGCGTATGGCGCGACGCCGGACATGACGTGCACTACGTCCAGAACGTCACCGACGTGGACGACCCATTGCTCGAACGCGCTGCGCAGACCGGCGAGAACTGGACGTCACTGGCCGGACGCGAGATCCAGCTGTTCCGCGACGACATGGCGGCACTGCGCGTGATCCCGCCCGACGAGTACATCGGCGCGGTAGAGGCGATCCCCGAGATCAGCGACGCGATCGAGCAGCTGCTGCACGACGGCAAGGCATACCGCGTCAACGGCGACGTCTACTTCCCGATCAACGCGGCCCCTGGCTTCGGTACGGAGTCCAACTACGACCGCGAGACCATGCTGAAATTGTTCGCCGAGCGCGGCGGCGACCCGCAACGGCCGGGAAAGCGCGACCCGCTCGATTCGGTGCTGTGGCAGGCGAAGCGGCCAGGCGAGCCGTACTGGGAGACCGCGCTCGGTCCTGGGCGACCGGGCTGGCACATCGAGTGCAGCGTGATCGCGCTCAATCGGCTCGGCATGCGCTTCGACGTGCAGGGCGGCGGCTCAGACCTGATCTTCCCGCACCACGAGCA
>DATFTS010000658.1:0-8633 GCA_035261645.1 Jatrophihabitans sp.
GCCGGCCAGCAGCTGGTGACCGGAGAGCAGGCGGAGGTCTACGCGGACCACTACATCGCCAACCACCTGAAGAAGATCGGCGGCGGGCAGACCTACGCGCAGCTGAGCGGCAAGGCGTTGCAGGACCCGACCAACACCGCACTGCAGACGCAGGTCGCCACAATGTTCAAGGGGGAGACGTTGCGGGGTCTGCTGCTCAACGCCTACGCCTTCGGCAAGGTGGGCGCCATCGCCGGCATCGCCGCCATCGTTGCCTTCGTCGGCGCCGCGGTGATGCTCGTGCTCGGCGCCTTGGGGCTGTGGCACAGCCGCCGCGTGCCGGAGGAGAAGGAGTTCCTCACCGGCCATCACGAGGCGATCGAGCAGACCAAGGTGTAACGCTGCGCAAGAAGAAGACGCCCGCCCCGCGCTTAGCGCCGGGCGGGCGACGTCTTGTGCGCGCAGCCGCTACTTGCTGTGCCGGATCTCGGCACCGTAGACGGCGGCCTGGGTGCGGCGCTCCATGCCGAGCTTCGCCAGCAGACTGGAGACATAGTTCTTGACGGTCTTCTCGGCGAGGAAGAGGCGCTCGCCGATCTGCCGATTGGTCAGCCCGTCCGCGATCAGGTCAAGAACCTCACGCTCGCGGTCTGTCAGCGAGCGCAACCTCGCCTGCTCCGAAGTGCCGTCGCGCAGCTGACCCATCACCTTCGCGACCAGGCCTGGGTCGATCAGCGAGCGGCCCATCGCAGACTGCTTGATGGCGTCCACCAAGCCGGATGTCTCGACCTCCTTCAGCACGTAGCCCGATGCGCCGGCAAGCACCGCAGCGAGAACCGCGTCCTGGTCGTCGTAGGAGGTCAGGATCAGGCAGTACGTGTCCGGCAACGTCGATCGGATCTCGCGGCAGACGTCGATGCCGTTGCCGTCCGGCAGCCGCATGTCAAGGACGGCAACGTCGGGCTGGACCGCGCCGATGCGACTCAGTGCCTGCTCGGCAGTGCCGGCTTCGCCGACGATCTCGAACCCCGGCACGGCCGACAGGAGCTCGGCGATCCCGCGCCGTACCACCGCATGATCATCAACAAGAAAGACGCGTACGTGTTGCGCTGTCTCGGTCATGTGACCGTCACCCTCCACTTGGCCATGGTCCCCCCTGACGCGCCCGGCGCCAGTTCGAACGATCCCCCGCGCCGCTCAGCGCGTGCGCGAAGGTTGCGCGCACCGCTCTGTCTTCCGGCATCGCCTAGCCCGACACCATCGTCGCTGACACTGATGGTAAGCACCTCGCCCGCCAAAGAGACGTCGACGCTGACCGACCGGGCGTTCGCATGCTTCGCGACGTTGGTGAGACATTCCCGCACGCACGCGACGACGTCGTCGGTGAGTTCAGGACTGAGCACGGCGTCGACCACACCGGAGAATCCGACGTGCGGGGCGAAGCCCAGCGCCGGAGTCACCTCGCTCGCCACCTCCAATATGCGCTGTCGAATGCCGTCGGCACTTGGTAGGACGTTGCCGTGCAGCGCGAAGATGCTCGTGCGAATCCGTCTGATCGTGCGGTCGATGTCCTCCACGCGCTGCGTGATTCTTCGGGCCGCCCGATCTTCTGACTGTAGTTCCGTCGCCGTCGCCCGCAGGCTGAGCCCGATGGCGAACAGCTCCTGGATGACGTGGTCATGCAGGTCCATCGCGATACGGTCACGGTCCTCGAGCAGCACGAGCTTCTGCTCCGCCGCCCGAGAGTCGGCAAGCTCGAGCGCGACGCTCGCGTGTGACGCGAAGCCGGTGGCCATGTCCAGGTCGCGCGGGGTGAACGCGGGCTGCCCAAGCCGTCGAACGAGGCTCAGCACACCACGCGAGCGGCCGGTGCCGCGTAGCGGAATGATCATGTGCGGACCCACCGCGATGGAGTTGACGGTTTGCCGGCGGTCATCCTCCGGTAGGGCGGCGAGGAGAACCGGCCTGCCGGTCTCGATCACATGGCCGGCGTGGGTGTCGCTCACGGCGAACCGTCGGCCGATCAGATCGGCCGCGCCTTCGCCGAACGCTTCTTCGACCACCAGAGCTTCGCCGTCCGGGCTGACCAGGCTGAGCGTGACCAGATCAGCTTGGGCGATGTCGATCGCTCGGCGGGCGACCGTACGCAGTGGATCCTCACCCGTCGCAGAAAGCAGCTGTGCGCCGATCTCGACCGATGCCTCCAGCCAACGCCGTTGAAGTTGCGCATCCTGGTAGAGACGCGCGTTGCTGATCGCCGTTCCAGCGGCGACCGCCAGCGCCAGCGCCAGTTCCTCGTCGTCCTGGCCGAACTCGCCGTGCGAGCTGTCAGTCAGGTAGAGATTTCCGAAGACTTCTCCGCGCACGAGGATCGGAACACCGAGGAACGACTCCATCGGCGGGTGGTTCGGCGGAAACCCAGCTGAGCGCGGATCGCCACCCATACTGCGCAACCGGATGGGCCGAGGCTCGGCGATCAGCGCGCCGAGCAGGCCTCTACCTTTGGGCAGTGGGCCGATACGTTTGGCGGTCTCGTCGTCGATGCCCACGTGGATGAACTGCTCGAGCCGGCCGTCACTTCCGATGACGCCCAGGGCTCCGTATCGAGAACCTGTCAATTCGCAACCCGCTTCGACGATGCTTCGCAGCACTCGTTCGAGTGAGAGGTCGCTCGTGATCGTTTCGATCGCACGCAGCAGCCCGCGAAGCCTGCCCTGCGCCTTCTTGACCTGGCGCGCGTGAGCGATCAAGTCGTCGATGAGCGTGTCGAGCTCTAGTTTTGGCCCGTCCGGAAACGTCAGGTCCGGCCGCTCAGCGTCCGCCGGTGGGACATCGGGGTGATGTGCTGGCGAGGTCATGTCTCGTCGACAAGCACGTCCATGAGACGACGTCGTCGCGATGCCGGGGTGGCCGCGGCGCGACCAATGCGTAAGAGCACGTGCGGATACGTCATCAGGGCGAGCTCGGTGCGCAGGTGCGCACGAGCCGACGGCACCTCCGTTATTTGGGTCAACGGGCTTGCCACGTAACCCTGCCGCGTGATCTCGAGGAGCACACGTTCGAGCGCCTCGCCGGCACGCAGCCAGTCGGCCGGGGCGTCGCCGGTCGTGCATACCAGCACGAGGCACTGGTTGCGTGACGAGCGCGTTTCGGTCGGAAGCCCGCCGGTGCCGCGCGTGTCGAAATCCCGGATCGGCACCTCGTCCTGGGCTCCCGCGTCGACGTGGGGTACGGCGTGAGCTGGAACGCCGTCGCGCCGTGCGGGGTCGTCCGTGGTCCAGGCACGCAGCTCGGCACGGTATGCCGGGTTGAGGTTCTCGATCTGATCGGCATGCTGGCTGAGCGCCGCGACGGCAACCCGCTGATCCGGGTGGCGAACGACGGCCAGCGAAGCACCTTCGGCGGCGGCAGCGGCTTCCAGGGACTGCAGCACCTGCTCGGGCACCGACTCATCGTGGAAGCGGCGTCGGTTGGTCTGCCGCGCCTCGATCAATCCGTCGAGCGCCGCGATGTCGGCTTCCACTTCGGCAGAGTCCGAACCCACGTCCAACGATGCGAGATGGTCTGACGCGGTTTGCTCGGGGTGGCGGCGAACGGCGACAGCGACCCCGTCCGCGGCCAGCGAGGCTCGGGCGTTGAACAGCGCGCAACCGCAGCTGATCATCAGCTGACGCCCGGTGGGATCAAGGACGTGGAGTTGCCGGCTCCGGTCGGCGTAAATGGCCAGCTCGCCGACCCGCACACGCAGCCGCCAGGGCTGGGTGTTGTGCACGGACGGGGCGAGTGTGGCGTGCACGGCTGCACGGCGAAGCGCGCGTGTCTGGTGGGAGCTGAGCATGCGAGTCACGGTCTTGTCCAATCTGCTTGCTGTCCATCGGAGTCAACGATCCGCCCTGTTCGTGCCGTTACGTAGGGCCAAACGACCCACCCGGTTAGGGGCCGCGGGCACCGGTGAGCACGGCGGCCCGGCGAGGTCAGGCCGTTCGTCACTAGGGACGTCTGAGGTACGCGGCGATGCTCGAACCAAAGCATTTCCGGGCAACACGGAGGGGCGAGACCGTGGAGACGACGAGCACTGCAACGGTGAGCGCGACGAAAGCCGTTCTGCGACGCGCTGCGGAGCACGCCAGCCTGGCGCCGTCCGTCCACAACTCCCAACCGTGGACGTTTGTGCTCCGCCACGGGGCACTCGACATCAGGCTTGACCCGGCGCGCCGTTTGCCGCTGCTGGACCCGCGCGGGCGGCAGATGATGATCAGTTGTGGCTGTGCAGTGCTGAACGCCCGAGTTGCTATCGGTGCGAGCGGCTACGTGCCTTGTGTCGAACGCTTCCCCGACCCGGCGGATCCCAACGTCGTGGCGCGTCTGACCGTGGGCGCCGCGCGGCCGTACGGCCGCGACGCCGCCCTGGACCGTGCCGTAGACCGCCGGCACACCAACAGGCGCACGTTCGTCGACGAGCCAGTGCCGGCCGGTCTCATCGCCGAACTGACGTCGATCACTCGCAACGAAGGAGCGACGTTGGTGCCAGTCACGTCGCCACAGGATCGCGCACTGGTCGCGGAGCTCATGGCCGTCGCACGGCGAATCGAGAGCGACGATCCTGAGTATCTCCAGGAGCTGTGGGCATGGACGACGGACGACCCGCGCCGGGTCGACGGGGTACAAGCGGCGACGGTGCCGTACCACGGCGAAGCAGCGCCGGACCTAGGCCACTCGCCAGTGCGACCGTTTGACCTGCGCAGCATGGGCTGGCTGCCCGCGGCGCCGCAGCCGGCGCGCAACGAGTGCCTGATGGTGCTCTGCTCGCACACCGATGATCCCAGCAGCTGGCTCCGGGTAGGTGAGGCGCTCGAGCATGTGTGGCTCGAGTTGACCGATCGCGCTTATTGGGCCAGCCCAATCGGTGAGCCAATTGAGGTGCGGACCACAGCACAATTACTGCGCGACGGTCTCAGGCTGAGTGAGTTTCCCCATCTCATGATGCGAGTCGGCCGGGCGCCGGACGTTCCGCGCACGCGGCGCAGGCCGGAGTCGGACGTCATCGTGCAGATCTGAGCCAACGCGGGGTCAGCTCAGGGCTCACGCCACGATCGACAGGTCGACATCCATCGGCAGCGATGAAGCCGCGACCGAGAGCCGATAGTGAGCCAGGCGCATCGCGAGCTCTGGCAGCGTCTGCGTCTTGGCCGAACCGGCAAGGTCGCTGACTGCCGCACGCACGTGCGCCCAGATCATCGACTCCGGGACCAGCGGTACGAACTGCGAACTGAGCTCGCCCACCACGCCGATCACGATGTCGTTGAACCGGGCGGAAGTGCGCACCTGCAACCAATCCCTTGTGTCATGCCGTTCCGCCGCGTCGAGAGTCATCTCGTAGACCCGCAGCCACGGGCGGGTCCTCGTCGGAATGCGCGCTTCGCCGTCGATGACGATGTGTCGGTTGACGAACAACGACAGTCGCCGTGCGTCTGTGTAGACCGGGCTAGCCTCCAAATCCCCGAGGACGATGTCGAAGGCCGAGGGTGAGTAGCACCGCTGGGGCAGGTACGTGGCCCCGGCGGGCCAGGCGAGGAGCACCACTTGCGGTCCCTCGGACTGGCAAGCAGTCGCTATGGCGGCCCGTGCCATAGGTGTGAACTCGACGGGCGGCTGCTGCTCATCGGACTGGTTCTCGACGGTGATGGGTTTCTGCACGGCACCTCCGCACGCTCTCGCGTGGCAGCCCGGTTCGGGCGCCACCTCGTCGGCCGCAGGCAGTAACAGTGACGATACGAGCGATGCCGACCCCGGAGTAGGGACTTTGGTCCGTAGCGCGCGATTCCGAACCCGCACCGGCTACGAACGAGTGCATTGGACGGCCACGCGCGCGCCGGCAGCTGTCGGCCCAGGGGCGGCTCTCCCGTCATACGACGGTGGGTCAAAGCGCGGCACACTGTCCGGCCGTACACCCAGTTCGCCGGCCCTGGGCCTTCAGCGCCGGAACCCCTCGACCGGCGTAATCAAGCATCGCTGCGGTACTCGGTACAAGACAGAGTCCGGCGATGCACAGCGGTAGGGTCGATGGGCCCTTGTCACGCCCCTCGATCGGTCGACTGCGCTCGCTGCGAGGGTTCACCGTGGGATGTTGAGCAGTCTCTGTTCGACGGTCGCTGCCGCGATGGGCCGGGAGAGCAGGAAGCCTTGGATGGCGTCGACGTGTTCGGTACGAAGGCGCCGGACTTGTTCGGGTGTTTCGACGCCTTCGGCGAGGGTTTTGAGTCCGAGGAGCTTGCCGAGTTGCACGAGGGTGTGGATCAGCGCGTCGTTCTCCGGCGATCGCGCGATGGCGTCCGTGAATGCTCGATCGATCTTGAGGCAGTCGACGGGGAACTGCTGTAGGTAAGCGAGGCTGGAGTAGCCGGTGCCGAAGTCATCGATCGCTACGCGAACTCCGAGCTTCTTGAGCTCCCGGAGTCGGGCGGCAGTTGCTTCGACGTTGTGCATCAGGGCGGTCTCTGTGATTTCGACCGTCAACGCGCGCGCGTCGAGCCCCGCGGACTGCAGCGCCTCGCGGACGTCGTGCACGATGCTATCTTGATCAAGTTGTGCGGCCGACACGTTGACCGACATCGTGAGTACCTCGTCTGCGACGGACCAGGCGGCCATTTGCCGGCACGCCTCCCGAAGCACCCAGCGACCCACCTCGACGATCTGAGCGCTCGATTCGAGGATCGGGATGAACTCGGTCGGTGAGACCACGCCGTGCGTCGGGTGGTCCCAGCGAAGCAACGCCTCGAAGCCCAGGAGCGCGAAGTTCTCGAGGTCGTAGATCGGCTGGTACATCAGCCGGTACTGGTGCGTCTCGAGGGCGCCGCGCAAGTCCAGCTCGAGCTGGTAGCGGCGGTGGATCGCCGCCTGCATCTCGGGGTGGAAGACCTCGAAGCAGTTCTTGCCGTTGGCCTTCGCCTGGTACAAGGCGACGTCGGCGTTGCGCAGCAGATCGCTCGGCGTTTCGCCCGCCACCGCAGCGATGCCAATGCTGGTCGTCACGAGGAGAGGCCGAGTCACTCCCGCTATCTCGAAAGGCTGTCGGATGAGGTCGAGGACGCGTTGGGCCACCAGTTGCGGCGCCGGTCCGGGTGCGGCCCCGTCCAAGGCGATGATGAATTCGTCTCCGCCGAGTCTGCCGATGGTGTCGACCTCGCGCAGCGACTCGGTTAGCCGCGCGGCGACGGCTTGCAGCAGCTTGTCACCGACGTCGTGTCCGATGGTGTCGTTGACGTTTTTGAAGCCGTCCAGGTCGAGGAAGAGGACGGCGCCGTGTGTGCCGGTGCGCCGGTTCCAGGCTTGCAGTCGCTCGATCCGATCCAGGATCAGCATTCGGTTCGGCAGTCCGGTGAGCGCATCGTGCGTGGCCTGGCGGCGCAGCTCGTCCGTGGCGCCTTCCACGTCGAGATGTGCGGTGATCAAGCGTCGGTTGAGCCAGACCATCCGCGTCATGACAAGCAGGAAGCAGAGCACCGAAAGTGAGGTCAGCAGCGCCCGGTCATCGGTTCTGGTGGCGATGGCGATCGGACCGACGAGCAGCGCAGCAGTGAGAAAGCAGACGCGCCCTCGGGTCATGCGGTAGTTGACCGGCCGGCCGAGCGTCGGGAAGGCCCGAGCGGTGGGATGCAGTGCGGCAACGCCGATGAGTAGATAGCTGAGCATCCACAGCCCGTCGCACGGACTGCCGGACTGGTAGCTGCCGTGGGTGGTGAGCTGAACAGCGTTGAGTGTGTCGGCGGCGACGAGCGAGATGAAGCTCGCCGCGATCAGCTGCATGGCCGGATTGCGTTGCACGCCGACCAGCAACCGGACGAGCATGGCGAACACTGCAACGTCCATTGACGGGTATGCCAGCGACACCGCATGTGCGAGGAACCCCAGGTCGGAACTGTCCAGGGCCGGGCCGAGCACTGCTGTCCACAGAACGGTGGCGCCGCCAAGGGAGATGATGAGCCCATCGAGCAGGTTCCCGTGGTAGTCGTCGCCGCGCCGCTGGCGAGCCATGGCCCAGAGGGCTACCACGTAGCACGGATAGGTCATCAGCCAAAGCGCGTCCACCGGTGATGGCAACGGCAAATCCCGGCCCGCCACCACCGGATAACCGATGTAGACGATGTCCCCGAGCGTCGAGAACAGCATGCCGACGGCGAGCGAGATCCAGGCACTGCGAGACAGGCCACGCGCGCGTCTGGCCGCCAGTACGGACGCCGCAACCGGTATGGCATTTACCGACGACAAGACGACCGCCTGGCCTACGCCGGCTTGCGGCAGCTGGTAGTACCCGGCGATCGCCGCAACTCCAGCGGCGAGCAGCATTGCCCACCGCGCCGTCGAGCTCATGTTTGCCCGCGCACCAAGCAGCTGGGCGATGGCAGTCCTCGTCGGAGGACCGGGGTACAGCGTCGATGCCCGACTGAACCCGGGGCCGGGCCTGATCTGCAAATCAACCATGGCAGTCTCCGATGAGTCCGGAAGCCGCCGCGGGCAGTGCGGGACTTCGTAAACGGGGATGGACGCGAACGCTCGCGCGGAGCGGATCGGCGGCTCGTATGGCGACCGGTTCGTGGCACCCCCACGGCCCACGCACAGGATCAACTCTTTACGCAAACTTTACGTAGCTGCTG
>DATFTS010000659.1:0-2089 GCA_035261645.1 Jatrophihabitans sp.
GCCGTCACCACGAACGCGAATGCGATCAGCACCGACACGACGACGATCTTGTTGATCGCGGACCAGACGGCCAGGCCTGACGCTGCGGCCGCTGCGTTGTGCCGTTCGACCAACTCGGTGTGTGAGGCCATCCAGGGACCGAAGGTCAACCCGTTACCCACCGCGGCCAGCACCATCACTGCGACGAACGTCGCGTGGCTGGTGTCGGGGCGAGTCGTGCACACGGCCAGCACCGCGGACCCGGCGGCACTGACGACGCCGCCGGCGACCATGAACGGTTTGCGGACACCGAGCCGATCCGACATCGCTCCTGTGGCCACCAGGGCAGCCGCCGAGACGCCCCAGTACCAGGTGACGAGCCCGTTGGCCGACGCCCCGGAGTAGCTGAACGTCGTCATCAGAAAGACGACGAAGAACCCGACCTGCGTGTAGTAGAAGACCAGGTACACGCTGATCGCCACAGCCGAGGTGACGACGTCGACGCGGAGCACCGAACGCCAGGACGGCCTGTCGGTGACGTGCCCGGCGGCGGCGCGCAACTCGGCCAGCCCGGCTTCGCGAGACACGACGACGACCTGGTTGCGCAGGGCAGGGGACAGCTCGCGGAGCAGGAACGCCGCAGCGACGGCCACGGCGAGTGCGATCGATCCGCAGAGCCGGTACTGGTAGCGCCAACCGGGGTGTGCGGTCTCGGTCGCGCTGGCAAGGGCGTGCACGACGAGGGCGCCGACCACCGGCCCGAGCGACCACATCGCCATGGCGGTGGCGCGGTGCACCTGCGGGGCGAAGTCCCGTACCAGCGCAGGGAGCGCGACCCCGCCAGCGCCCTGGATGACACCGGTCAGGACGGTGAAGACGAGAAAGGCGTTCTGCGACCCCGCTAGGGGTGTGCCGAACACCGTCAGCAGCGCATCGAGCAACAACCCGCCGGCGACGAGGTTCACCCTGCCGACCCGATCGGCGAGCCCGGCCGCCAGGGACCCCAGCACGCCAACCGCGATCGACGCGATCGAGACGCCGACGTAGAACCCGAAGGGCATGGCGAAGTCCGCCATGATCGGCGAGGCGACCGTGCCGGAAACCTGCGCGGTGAGCGCGTAGGCGATTGCCGTTGCCAGCACCACGGCGAGGTGCGTGAGCTGCATCGGCCCGGTCGGGAACGCACGCAACGACCTGTTGGCGAGCGATGCGCTCATCGCTGGCTGCGAGGAGATGTCGGGATCAGTCCGTACGCGCGCGCCCGGGTGACGGCGTCGTCGCGCGAGGTCGCGGACAGCTTCTTGTAGATCTGCCGGATGTACGTGCGCACCGTGTTGTAGGAGATGAACAGCTCGGTCGCGATCTGTCTCGCGCGCAGGCCGGCCGCGAGCCGGGTGAGGATGAGCTGTTCGCGGCTCGTCAGATGCACGAGCTCCACCCGCGCCCGGAAGACGGGACCGTCGACGGCCCCGGTGGCCCGTTCGAGGAACGCCATCGCTGGAGCCCGCAGGCCCTGGGCGATCTCGATGAGTTCGGCCCGCGGGAAGTCGGCGAACGGCCGCAGTTCGTCGGCGTTGGCGGCGGTGCCGATGGCGTTGCCGAGCGTCGCGCGAGCGGTCTCCGGTTGGCCGTTGCGGTGATGCGCCACCGCCTTGACGAGCAGCATCTCCACCGTCGAGCGGGGCGTCGCGACCTGCACCCAGTCGAAGTCGGACGCCACCCCGACCGCGGCAGTCGGTTCGCCGCTGAGAAGGAGCATCCGCGCCAGCGGGACGCGCATCAGTGGGTGGTCCGAACGCTGGATGACGGCTCGCGCGTGATTACCCCGCCCCAGCGCGAGCAGCAGGTCGGCGTGCAGTGCGTTGCTTCGGGCTGCCTGCAACGCCAGCTCGTCGCGCACCGGGCGTTGGCTCGGCGCGAACCGCAGCAGCTCGTGCAACGCCTCCTCGGGGCGCCCGGAGTACAGGAGCCGCAGCGCCTCGACGTAGACGACCAGGCCAGGCAGCACGTGACCTCGCAGCGCGTCCACGTCGATGGACGCGATAAGCCTGGCCGCCTCGTTAAGCTCGAGCGCGTCGACGGCGAGCCAGGCGCGGGCGAGCTGCCCGTT
>DATFTS010000660.1:0-3716 GCA_035261645.1 Jatrophihabitans sp.
ACCCAAGGCAACGCGCGCATCAGGTAGTTCAGGTACACGGTGCGGAACGGGCGCCAGGTCGGACGGCTGAACTCGCAGATCACCAGCCGGCCGCCGGGTCGCACGACGCGTGCCATCTCGCGCAGCGCCCGCGGCACGTCCGACACGTTGCGCAGCCCGAAGCTGATCACCACCGCGTCGAACTGCGCGTCGCGGAACGGCAGCCGGGTGGCGTCGCCGGCGACGAACGGCACGCCACGCCGGTGCCGGTTTGCGCGTCCGGCGCGCAGCATGCCGAGTGAGAAGTCGCACGCAACGGCCATGGCAGCGCCGCGCGCCAGCTCGATCGTCGAGACGCCGGTGCCGGCTGCGAGGTCGAGCACGCGGTCGCCGCGGTTGAGCTCGAGGCAGTGCCGGGTCTGGCGCCGCCAGCGCCGATCCTGCGCAAAGGAGAGGACGGTGTTCGTGATGTCGTAGCGCGGTGCGACGTCGTCGAACATTCGCGCAACTTCGTGCGGCTGCTTGTCCAGCGCCGCGCGACTCACGCCGGCCAGTGTCTCACTCGAGCCGCTCGTCGGGGTTGATGGGCCCGGCTTTGGGATCGGCGAGCCGGATCGCTCCGGCGACCACCGCGGCCAGGCACAGCACGTACGCGACGATGTGCGCCGGCGACACCGGAATGCGCTCGTGCAGCACCGCAACGCCCAACACCACGGCGGTCAGCGGGTCCGCCGCCAGGTTCACGGGCAGCGTCGCGGACAGCGACCCCACCTGGAAGGACATCTGCGTCAACGCCATGCCCCCCACCCCGAGCAAGAGCCCGCCGATCAGGGGGACGAGCCCGCGCGGGGTGGCGAACAGGCCGTGCAGTCCGGCCTGCGACGCCTGATCGGCGGCGGCGTCCACCATCACCGCGAGCCCGCCGAAGTAGACGCCGGCCACCCCGCCGTACACGGCGCCACGCACGATGTGGTTGCGGCCGGTGACAACCACGCAGGCGGCCACGCCTGCCAGGGCGACGATGGCCGTGGTCTCGGCGAGGGTGTGCGGCTTCGGCAGGTGCACCGCGCCCGGATTGCCGATGAGCCCCAGGAAGACGCCGAGCCCGCCCAGCACGGCCGCGACGCCGAAGTAGTCGCCGGCGCGGGGCCGGTGCCACCCCAGCACCGCGCTGACGATCAGCGCCACTGGCAACATCAGCACCACGAGCGGCTGTATCACCACCACCGGCCCGGCGGACAGCGCAGCGATCTGCAAGACGAACCCGAAGAAGTCGCCGAGCATCGACAGCAGCCAGAGCGGGCTGCGCACCAGGCGGAGCAGCCCGGCGGCGCTTGCTCGGGCGTTGTCGTCGGAGTGGTGCTGCGCCATGCGGTGCTGCACGACGATCGAGGTGCCGTAGACGACGGCGGAGCTCACGCCCAGCGGGATCGCGACGGTCAACGACACTCCGGCAGGCTAACCGTCCGCGCCTGACGAGTCCGCGCGCTGAGTGCGTCCTGCCAGCTTCGATCTATCTTGCGCCGAGACGGCGGCAACGCTTGAAAAGCGCACCGAGCACGCCTACCGTTCGGCTACTTCTGCAAGAAGTCGGTAACTGAGTAGCCGCTCAGCGGGCGGGGGGACTCATGTCGGACGAATCGGCGCAAGCTGACCACGTCACGGGCCACGTGCACTCCTCGCGCTGCTACTGGGACTACAGGCAGTGCGGCTGGGTGTGCGCTCCGGCGACCGCCACAGCTGCGTCACCCCGGGAGGGTCAGGAATGCATCTCGTCGACGTCGTTCTCTTCGCTCACATCCTCATCGCCATCTGCGCCTTCGCAATAGCGACAGTCCTGCACGTCGGTCAGCTGGTTGCGCGCGGGGCCACGTCCACTGCGACGTTGAAGGCGTGGAACCCGGTGAACCACCGGGTCGAGCCGCTGTTCCCGATCCTGGCTCTGGTGCTGTTCGCGCTCGGCGCGTGGCTGATCGGCCTGTCCGACGGCGAGTTCGCGTGGAGCGACGGCTGGGTGATCACTGCCGCCGTCGGCCTCGGCGCGATGGAGGCAGTCGGCGGTGCGGTGCTGGCGCCGCGCGGCAAGAAGGCGTACGAGGCTGTGGCCGCCGCTGCTGACGGGCCGGTGGACCCGACGCTGCGAGCGATCGTTGTCGACCGCGCCGCGTTCGGCGCCGCCTTCTTCGAGACGACTACCGCGCTCGGCATCCTGTTCCTGATGGCCACCAAGCCGTCGGCCGCGGCCTCGGTTGCGATCGTGGTCGTGTGTGCGGTGGCGGGCGCGGTGCTCGGCTCCGCCCTGGCGCGTCCCGGGGTTACGGTGTCGGCGGGGTTCCCGTCAGCTGCGGCTGCTGCCGAGGGGGAGTAGCTGCAGCGCCGTCGAGCTGACGTGCGAGTGCACGCGGTCGTCGACCGGATCGTCCTTGGGGTCGTGGTGCACCGCGATGTGGTTGTAGAGCGTGTCGCGCTGGGCCGGGGTCCGGCCGGCGCCGCGGATCAGCTCGATCAACTCCGTGCGGTTGCTGCGGTGCTTCGCGCCGGCTGAGGAGACGACGTTCTCCTCCAGCATCACCGAACCGAGGTCGTCGGCGCCGAAGTGCAGCGTGAGCTGGCCGATGTCCTTGCCGGTCGTCAGCCACGAGCCCTGCAGGTGGTTGATGTTGTCGAAGAACAGCCGGGCGACGGCGATCATCCGCAGATACTCGAGGCTGGTCGCCTGCGTGCGACCGCGCAGGTGGTTGTTCTCGGGCTGATACGTCCAGGGGATGAAGCTGCGGAAGCCGCCGGTGCGGTCCTGCACGTCGCGGATCATGCGTAGGTGCTCGATGCGCTCGGCGTTCGTCTCGCCGGTGCCCATCATGAACGTTGCGGTCGACTCGACGCCGAGGCCATGTGCGGTCTCCATGACGTGGAGCCAGACCTCACCCTTCTCCTTGAGCGGGGCGATAACGGTGCGAGGGCGTTCGACCAGGATCTCGGCACCGGCGCCGGCGAACGAGTCGAGGCCTGCCGCGTTGAGGCGGGAGATCACGGTGGCGTGGTCGAGGCCGGACGTGCGGCTGATGTGCACGACCTCGGACGCGCCGAGGCTGTGCAGCGTCAGTTGCGGGTAGTCGCGCTTGATCGCCGCGAAGATCCGCTCGTACCACTCGATGCCGAGTTCGGGTGAGTGGCCGCCCTGCAGCATGATCTGCGTGGCGCCGAGGTCGAGCGCCTCGCCGCAACGGCGCAGGATCTCCTCGTCGCTGTGCGTCCAGCCCTCCTCGTGCTTCGGCGCACGGTAGAAGGCGCAGAACTTGCACGCGGTGACGCAGACGTTCGTGTAGTTGATGTTGCGATCGATGATGTAGGTCGCGATGTTGTCGGGGTATCGCGTTCTGCGCACGGCATCAGCGGCCTCGCCGAGCGCGTGCAGGGGCGCGTCCGTGTACAGCAGCAGCGCTTCGTCGGGGGTGATGCGGCCGCCGCCGGCCGCTCGCTCGAGCACGCGCGCAATCGTCACCGGCTTAGCGTAATCCGTCCGCTCGTCCCCTCTTCCCCTCCGGTCTGGTCAGTATTTGGCCTCGAAAAGTGACCACAGCGGAGGGGAAGAGGGGCAGTTAGGCGGTCCCGACGAACCATGCCTTCACTACGTGCCGGGTCACCACGTTGTGCTGGCCGGGGCGCGCAGTCTGCACGGTCCAACTCGGCCGCGACTCGTTGACACCCTCGTGCGGGGCCGTCATCGTCGCCCACAC
>DATFTS010000661.1:0-2685 GCA_035261645.1 Jatrophihabitans sp.
TCGTCGTCGGCTTCGACGCTGACCTGCCGGCCGTTCAGGACGAACGTGTGCGCGGGCATGTGCACTCCTCAGAACGCGTGCGCGAGTCCGTCGGTGGGGCTCTGCGGGATCGGCGGAACGGTGGGCAGTGGGGTGAAGCCCAGCGGCAGGTGGTGGTTGATCGGGAACACCGTCGGCACGATGCCAGTGGCTCGTGCGTATGCGCACGCAACCGCAGCCTGCACACCGGCGACTGCCAGTTCCCCCGCACCACCGGGCGTCGATGTTGTGTTCGGCATGACGACCACCTGCACCGCAGTGGGGACATTCCACTGCCGGGGGTAGTAGTACTCGTCCCAGCTGCCCTCGAGGAACGCACCGTTCTTCAAATGCAGGCTCGACGTCAGCGCGTTGCCGATCGCGTCCATGGCGCCGCCCTGCATCTGCGCTTCCAGGCCGCGCGGGTTGATCGTCAGCCCGACGTCGACCACGATCACGACCTTCGTCACGCGCGGACCGGTGTAGGCGTCGACCACCTGTCGGTTCACTGTCGCCGGCCGGCAGTCGATCTCGACGAGCGCCCCGACGCGCGACTTGTACTCCGAGTGCACGCCGATGCCCTGAGCGGTACCGGCCGGCATCGGCCGACCCCAGTTGCCCACGGCGCCGAGCTTCGCGAGGACCGCCTTCATCCGCGCGTCCTTCACGTGGGCCAGGCGGAACGCGAACGGGTCCTTGCCCGCGGTCTTGGCCAGCTGATCTGTGATGAGCTCGCGCGCGGTGGCGACGTCCGGTGAGTAGATGTTGCGACCGCTGCCGGTGTGGAATCGGTTGTACGCGTAGATCTCGTTGAGCAGCTGCGTCGTGACGCCGTAGTTGTAGGGCACCTCCTGGGTGAGTTCGAAGATCGCCTCGGAGAAGGCCAGGTTGCCCCCGGGCAGCTTCGCTCCCATCGCGGTGATGATCTCGCCGAGCCCGTGCGTGAAGTCGGTCGCCACGCTGGTGTGCCGCTGCTCGTAGGTCAGCACGTTGCCCGCGAGCATGGTCGCGCGCACGCGCGAGGTGCACATCGGGTGCGTGCGTCCGTGCCGGAAGTCATCGGTGCGGTGCCACATCAGTTTGACGGGCTTGCCGAACAGCTTCGAGACCTCCGCGGCCTCGTACGCGTAGTCGCTGAACAGGTGGCGTCCGAACGATCCGCCGCCCTGCACGACGTGGACGGTGATCTTGTGCTGCGGCAGCCCCAGGTTCTTCGCCAACGTCTGCTGCGTGACGATCGGGTTCTTCAGGCTGGCCCAGATCTCTGCCGATCCGGGGCGCACGTCGGCCACCGCGCAGTTCGTCTCCAGCGGCGAGTTGCTGCGGAAGTAGAACGTGAACGACTCCTCGACGGTCTTGGCCAGCAGCGGCACCTTCGGCACCGCGAGCGGCACCTCGGCCTTCTTCAGCGCCGCGAGCACAGTGGTGTCCGAAAGGCTGTCCACCGAACCGGCACCCCAGGTGACCTGTAACGCGCGCACCGCGTCGATGCACTGCCCGAACGTGGTTGCACGCACTGCAACGCCGCTGGACACCACGCCGACGTCCGTGACACCCGGCATTGCCCGAACCGCCGCGAGGTTGTGCACCGACACGACCTTGCCGTTGATCGTCGGCGCCCGGCAGATCATCGTCGGCAGGGCGCCGGGGATCTGCAGATCCATCGCGAACTGCTTGCGACCGGTCACGGCTTCGAGTGCGTCGATGCGCGACTGCGGCGTGCCGATGACGGTCTGCACCGCCTTCACCGGCACGATCTGGGTCGTCGTCTCGGTAACGGCAGCTGTGCGCGCCAGCGAGCCGTAGCCCGCCGACCTGCCGCTCGGGCCGTGGACCACGCCGCCACTGGTCGTCAGCGTCTTCGGGTCGACGCCCCATTGCGCGGCCGCTGCCGCGATCAGCCGATTCCGGGCGATGGCGCAGGCGGTGCGCAGGGGCGTGTAGAGCGAGTGCACCGAGTTCGACCCACCGGTGATCTGATTCCACACCAGTTCCGGCCGCGCGTCGGAGAGGGTCACCTGTACCTGTTCGATCGGCACGTCGAGCTCGTCGGCGATGATCACCGCAACCGCTGTCGTGAGTCCCTGCCCCACCTCCGCGCGCGGGAGGGCGAAAGACACCGTGCCGTCCGGGTGCACGGTCACTGTGACGAGGTTCGAGGTGGGCAGGGCGGCGTCGTTGAGCAGGTCGCTGAGGTCGTAAAGATCGGCCGGCTCGGGCGGGCTGGGCACCGCGGCCGCTGCGCTCTCGGGTTGCGCGAGCCCGGCCAGCATCGGCGCGGCCACCGCAAGCGTCGGACCGGCGAGCGCCCAGCCGAGGAACCCGCGGCGTCCTGGTCCACGGGGCTCGGCCGGCGCCCCGTCCGAATGCGGGGCCGCCTGCGCTCGGCGCTGCGTGGGGTCAGGCACGGCGGCCACGCATCTCGGTCATGGCTTCCTCTCCGCTGCGCGCGCAGGATCCGGAAGGACGTCAAACCCACCAAACCCGGAGGTATGTTGCGCAGACGCTAGCCCCTAATCGGGCACGCCTCAACTCGAAGTGCTACCTCAGCTCGAACCAGCTGAGAGCCGCTTGGCGAGCGCCCGCAGCGCCTGCCCGCGGTGGCTGATCGCGTCCTTCTGCTCGCTCGAAAGCTCCGCGCTCGTGCGGTCGAACCCATCGGGCTGG
>DATFTS010000662.1:0-1955 GCA_035261645.1 Jatrophihabitans sp.
GTGTAGACAGCGGCGAGGTCGTCGTCGCCGTGCCCGTGCTCGGCGGCGCTGTCGTAGTAAGCCAGCACGGCCTCGAGCATCCGCGCGTCGACGCCGTGAGCGCGCGCGGCCTCGATGATCAGGCGGAGGTCCTTTCGGCCACCGTCGATGCCGAAAGCGGGGCTGAAGTCGCCGGCGAGCATCGCCCGCCCCTTCATCTGCGCGTACGGCGTGTCGGACGCGGTGCCGGCGATGGCCTCGAGGAACAGCGACGGGGCGATGCCCTGCGCCTCGGCCAGCGCGAGAGACTGCGCAGCGGCAACGGTGATCGACAGGATCCACGCGTTGCAGGCCAGCTTCAGCGCGCTCGCGTCCCCGAGCTTCGATCCTGCCAGTACCGTCTTGTTGCCGATCGCCTCGAACACCGGCTGAGCCCGCTCGATGAGTTCGGTATCACCGGAGACAAGCACCACCAGCGTGCCCTGCTCGGCCGGCTGTTTGGTGCCCAGCACCGGCGCGTCGAGCAGGGGTGCGTCACCAGCCGCGTCTGCAATGCGCCGGATGCCGTCGGGGCCCACCGTCGAGGACTGGATCCAGACCGCTGTGGGCGCGAGCGCCCCGACGATGTCCGCCGTGACCGAGAGCACGGCGTCCAGGTCGAACAGCATCGTCACCACGGCGTCGGCGCCTTCGACAGCCGCCGAGACGGAGTCCGCCACCGCTACGCCCTTGTCGGCCAGCCGCTGCGCCTTCTCCTTCGTCCGGTTCCAGGCCACGACCTCCAGGCCGGCCCGCCGCATCGTCACCGCCATGGCGGCGCCCATCGTCCCGGTTCCCAGCACTGCGACCCGCATCGGATCTCCCTTCTGTCACCAATTCGACGGTGCCCTTTGCGCCTGGCAGGACTAACTCTGGGTACCGTCGAAGTGTGTTCCGTCGCAGGCCGCGCCCGTCAGCTGCTGAGGTGAGTGCCAGCCCGGTGGAGCCGGGTGGCGGCACGATGACGACGCCGAGCATCGCGCTGGTTCAGCAGTTGCTCGATGAGTTCGGTCTCAAGCACGGCATCGACCAGGACGGCGATCTCGTCGTGCGCTGGGAGAAGTGCAGCGTCTACTTCTTCTTCTACGGCGAGCGGCGTGAAGTGCTGCAGGCGAGGCTCTACCTCAACCGCCGCTTCAGCGTGGACATGCGATCGACGATCGTGCTGCTCCTCGACGAATGGAACCGCACCAAGCTGTTCCCGAAGGCGTTCACAATCCTGCCCGACGACGGGATGGTGGGTATCTGCGCCGAGCAGTGCTACGACTTCGAAACCGGTGCCACCCGTGCGCAGCTGAAGTACGCGGTCGGCATGTGGGTGGACACGTTGCTGCGCTTCGGCGATTGGCTGGACGAGCAACTCTGACGGTCGCGCGGATCGGTTGAGTACGGTTCGGGCGTGAGCGGGTACCCCAGCGTCTACGCCGACGCCGACCGGCAGCGGTGGGTGGACGAACCGCCGAAGCGGGCCGGCGCACAGGCCGAGCGGGACGAGTTCGCCCGCGACCGCGCTCGTGTACTGCACTCGTACGCGTTCCGTCGACTCGCGGACAAGACGCAGGTGGTCGTCCCAGGCGAGGACGACTTCCCCCGCACCCGGCTCACCCACTCGTTGGAAGTCGCGCAGATCGGGCGCGAGATCGCGGTAGGGCTGGGCGCCGACGCGGACCTCGTCGACGCCGCCGGGTTGGCGCACGACATCGGCCACCCACCGTTCGGGCACAACGGCGAGAGCGCGCTCGACGCCGTTGCCGCCCCGTGCGGCGGCTTCGAGGGAAACGCCCAGACGTTGCGCGTGCTCACCCGGCTCGAGGCGAAGGTGGTGCGCGAGACCGGCGAGCCGGCCGGGCTCAATCTCACTCGGGCGGTGCTGGACGCGACGTGCAAGTACCCGTGGCCGCGCGGCGAGGGTGCGGCGAAGTTCGGGTATTACGCGG
>DATFTS010000663.1:0-5245 GCA_035261645.1 Jatrophihabitans sp.
GGTCGCCAGGAGCTCGCTCATCACCCAGTGCCACATGTCCGAGTGAGCGGTCGAGGCGGTCGCGGTATCGCGATCGGCGATCGCCTCAACCACCGTGCCGATGCGCTCGGTGAGCTCAGGGCGCATGCCGCGTGTATAGCGCCACTGGACAGTGGCGGTCATCGCCGCCAACGCCGGCACGAGGGTGGATAGGACGTCGTTGTGCGAGCCCTCGGCCAGCACGACGTTGAACCGCTCGCTGTGTGCGGCGTACGCAGGACCGTGCACGGACTCCGCAACGCGCAACAGGTCGAGCTGCTTGCGCAGTTGTTTGAGGTCGGTCTCGTTGCGCCGGTCAGCGGCCAGGGCAGCGGCTGACGGCTCGATGGCGGTCCGCGCCTCGAACACCGTGTGCAGCGTCGCTCCCCGGAACTGAATCACCATACCCAGAGCCGACCCGACTACCGCGGACCCCGGCGTGGTCAGCTGCGGCCCGCCGCGCGGACCGGACTTCACGGTGATTGCGCCGAGGAACGACAGAAGTTTCAACGCTTCGCGCAGGGTCCCGCGGGCCACGTCGTAGTTTTCGATGAGCCAGGACTCGTCCCCAAGTGACTCACCGACACGCAGGCCCCGCTGCATAACGTCGCGCATGATCTGCCGTGCCGTGTAGACGGAAAGTGTGCCTCGGCTCGCTCGCTCTTCGACGTGCATCACCCCATCACGGCCTCTACGACGGACCGGGCGACCACGTGCATTGGCGCGGCCGGGTTCAGTTGCTGTCATCGTACGTGACCTCGAAATCCTCGAGCGACGGTCGACGCGTCATCCGCCAATAGTCGAGCAGCCGCCACGGCGTGTTCGTCACGACGCGCCCACGGGCGTTTCGGTACCACGTGTCCATTCCGCGGTGCGACCAGATCATGCGGCCGTGCGCCGCGTCGACCCGAGCGTTGTACTCGTCGAAAACGTCCTTGCGGCATTCGAGGCTACGAACGCCTCGCTCCACCATGGTCACGAGGAGCCGGCTGACGTAGTTAGCCTGGCATTCAGTGTGGAAGATGACGCTGCCGCCGTGCCCGAGGTTGGTGTTCGGCCCGTACATGACGAAGAAGTTCGGGAAGCCGGGGACCGTCATGCCGAGGTAGGCGCGCGCATCGTCGTCGCCCCACAATTCGCGGATGGACTGACCATCGATACCGTGGATATCCATCGGCCACAGCATGCGTTGGCTCTGGAAGCCCGTGGCAAGAACGATGACGTCAACCTCACGCGACTGCCCGTCGCTCATCACGATGGTGTCGGCCGTGATCCGATCGATCCGCTCGGTGATCAGTTCGACGTCGTCACGGCGGATCGCGTCGTACCAGCCGTTGTCCATCAGAATGCGCTTGCCGTACGGCGGATAAGTCGGCAGCACCTTGTCCCACAGGTCCATCCGATCGCCGAGGCTGGCCCGGATGTGTTCGGTGAAGAACGCGCGGTGCTTGTCGTTGGTAGCGTTCACGGAGCGGTCCAGATGTGGCCAGCCCGGATCGATCTGCAGCGACGGATAGAGCTTGTCGTTGAACATCCACAACAGCCGAATGCGGTACCACGTCGCGTAATACGGGACCTGTTCCATAAGCAGTTGCGTGCCCGGTTGCACCTCCCGAAGGTAATTTCCATTGGGGGCGGCCCACTGCGGCGAACGCTGAAAGACGAGCAGTTGCGCGGGAACGCCGGCGATCTCGGGCACGATCTGCATCGCGCTCGCGCCGGTGCCGATGACCGCCACACGCTTCCCCGCGAGATCCACGTCGTGGCGCCACTGGGCGGAGTGGAAGACGGGCCCTTCGAAGGTGTCCAGCCCCGCGATCTGCGGGAACTGCGGCCGATTCAACTGTCCGACGGAACTGATCAGCACGGTGGCCGTCAGCGTCCTCGTCTCTCCGTTGGGCTCGCGTACGTCGACGGCCCACTGCATGTCCCGGGCGTCGTAGGTAGCCGAGACGACCTCAACCCCCAACCGAATGTCCTTCTCGATGCCGTGCCGCCGCACCACCCCTTCGATGTAGTCGAGGATCTCCGGCTGCTTCGCGTAATAGCGGGACCAGGTCAGGTTCGGGTTAAAGGAGAAGGAGTAGAGATGGCTCGGTGTGTCGACGCCGGAACCGGGATAGTCGTTCTCGAGCCACGTACCGCCGATCGTCGGGTTCTTCTCCAGAACGGTGTAGGGGATGCCGAGTTGGCGAAGCTTGATGGCCGTGCAGATTCCGGAGATTCCCGCGCCGATCACGAGGACGTGCATGTCCTGCACCGCGCGCGGCGGCGGCTGTTCGCTCCAGGCCACATCGCGCGGGTGGAACTGGGCTTCCTCCGCCATCATCGCGCCGTATTCGCGTGGAACGGTCTCGCCGTTGGCGACGGTCAACATTTCCACGAGTCTGCTGTCGGTGGGCGGGTCGGGGATCGTGAGCTCTCCTTCACGCCACTGCCGTAGCAGCGCAAGGGCGGCAGCACGCACTTCCGCTTGACGTTCGGGGTGAAGGCCGCCGGTGTCGTTGTCGTCCATCGCGATCGTGCGGGTCGGACGGTACGGATCCTCCAGCCACGAATGATCGCCGGACAGGTGCGCGACGACCATCAACAAGGTGGGGATGTTCGCGCACTCCAGGGCGGCTTCGAGTTCGTCATCCGTCGCGGTGGTGTGAACGGGTTGTGTCACGCTGGCGTACCTCCGTTGAAGCCGAACTATGAGTGCACTGCGCCACGGCGTCGTCCGTGGTCAGGAAGAAACAGCAGCCCCATGGATGGGGCCGATGAAGCGCTCGATCGCTGCGAGCGCTGCGGAGTGGCCGGGATGACCCGGCAGCTGCAACACGCCGTGCGGCGCGTCCTCGATGCTCACGAAGTCGAACGGGACTGAGGTGCTGGCGAGTCGCTCGGCCAGCGAGGCGGACTCGGAGTACAGCGGATCTCGGCCGCCGGCGAGAACCAGTGTTCTGGGCAGCGCGGCGCAGGACCGTTCCGGATTCAGCCTTGGGTCGTCGACCAGGTCGGCAAGGGCCGCCGGCTCGACGTACTGCTGCTCCGCTGCGTGGGCACCGCCGATGAGCGCGGCAAGACGCGGCAGCGCTCGATGGAAGTCGTAGATCCCGTAGCAGAGGAGGGCACCGGCCACCGGTCCCACATCCCCGGCCACCAGGGCCGCCGCGGCCAGATTCGCCCCTGCGGAATCGCCGCCGACAAACAACGCCTCACCGTTGCCGCCGAATCGCTCGGCGTTGCGCCGTACCCATTCGGCGGCATGCACGGTGTCGTCGACCGCGGCCGGAAAGCGATGTTTCGGCGCGCGGCGATAGTCAATGACGAAGGTGAGCATGCCGAGCGAGGCGAGGTCCGCCGCCAGCCGCCGGTGTGTCCACGGCGAGCCCATGACCCACGCCCCGCCGTGCAGGTACGCGAGGACGGGAAAGGGCGGCTCTCCGGGGGGGCGGTACACGTCGGCGGTCACTCGCCAACCCGCCACCTCACGCAACGGCACCTGGCGTTGCACAGACCCGATCCGAGGCGGGGACTGGTTGACGTAAGCGTCGTAGGAACCCAGCAGTTCGGCCGGTGTCACGCCCGGTGTGGCGACCGATAGCGTCAGCTGGAAATCGAGCAGTTCCTTCGGAACAGCCCAGCTGCCGAGCGGAGCGGGCGGGCCCATCGGGCCCTCGCCCGACGGGCTCGCAGCCACTTCAGTAAGCCCGCTCGAGGATCGAGACGACCTCCGCCTCGTCCTTCACCGGACGCGGGTTCGACGCCACGATCAGGTCAGCCATCGCATCGTGAGCGAGCGCGGGGAACTCCGACGGCCCCACTCCGACGTCGCGCAGTCGGCTCGGCAAGCCCATCGACTCGATGAAGCTGCGGACGAGATCGGCGGCGCCCGTACTCGGATCCACCTCGGTGCCCGCGGCGTTGGCGAAGATGGACGCGATCCGCTCCTGCGGCTCGCGCGTGTGGTCGAGATTGAACTCCAGCACCGACGGCAGCATCACGCACGAGGTGACACCGTGCGCGACGCCGCAGCGTGCGCCGAGCTGGTGACCGATCCCGTGGCTCAGCCCCAGGTTCACGTTGATCAGACCGAAGATCGACTGCCACGCGGCAACCTGGCACTGACCGGCCGCATACATGTCCGTCTCGTCGGCGGCTGACACCGGCAGCCACTTCGTCAACCGGGCAAGGGCGTCGGCACACAACGCGTCCGTGACCGGCTGTGCGTTCGTGGAGCACAGCGCCTCGACTGCGTGGTCCACCGCCCGAATGCCCGTGGACGCCCACAACTGGCGCGGTGTGTACACGGACAGTTCCGGATCCAGGACGACCATTCGCGGCACGAACGTCGGGGTGATGTAGAGGTCCTTGACCTTCCGGATCGTGTCCGTGATGCCGATGATGCTGGTGAACTCACCCGCCGACAGCGTCGTGCTCACGGCGATGTGCGGCAGCTGCGGCCGGGTGGTGTTCGGGACCTCCACGTGATCCGGGTACTCGAAGATCACCCGCCATTTCAGCAGGTCCTCATGCGTGCGGACGTCCTCGGACAGACACAGCGAGACGGCCTTACCGAGATCGACCGGGCTGCCGCCGCCGACGCTGATGATCGCGTCCGCGTTGACCGCTCGCGCTGCGTCGGCAGCTGCGAGCACGACGTCGTGCGGAACATGCGGACGCACGCCGGTGAACACCCCGGCGATCCGCCCGCCGGTTGCCTCGTCGAACCGCTCGCGAACGTCGAGCTGCTTGGCCAGGGACGGCGAGGCGATCAGCAGCACCCTAGAGATGCCGAGCCGCTCGCATTCGGCAACCAGCGATTTGGCCACACCGGGACCGAAGAGCACGGTCTCGAGCGGAATGATGTCGTAGCGACCGGCCAGCGGCCGGGCGTCTGTCACTGCGGTCATGTGTCTCCTCGGCTTGAGTTCGGGTGGGGCAGGTGGGGCCGGTTCAGGTCGTGCGGCGCCTCATTTGCGCGGCGCCCACGGCAAGTAGCAACACCCCGCCGTTGAAGACCGGCCCGACCCACTGCGGCGCGCCCATTTGCGAAAGCCCGTTGACGCCTACGGCGAGCAAGAGCACGGACAGCACGGTCCCGATCACGTTGAATCGACCAGGTCGGATCGTGGTGGCACCGAGGAACGCCGCGGCGAGGGCGGGGAGAAGGAATCCCGGACCGACGCCGGGGTCAGCCGATCCCTGGGTGGCCGTGTTCAGCACGCCGGCGAGTCCACCG
>DATFTS010000664.1:0-2495 GCA_035261645.1 Jatrophihabitans sp.
GTCGGCAGCCTCCACGAGGTAGTAGCCGCCGAGAGCTTCCTTCGTCTCGACGAACGGCCCGTCGGTGACGGTGAATCCGTCCCCGCCGTCCGGCCGCACGGTCGTGGCCGTGGTCGTCGGCTGCAACGCGTTGCCACCCAGAACCGCGTCGGAGTTCCTCTCACCGAACGCTTGATGCTCGGCCAGGATCCGCGAAGCGGTCTCCGGGCTCGCGTTCTCCCAGCTCGCCTCGTTGTCGTAGATCATGATCAGGTATTGCGACATCATCCGCTCCTTTGCACAGATCCCGGACTTCGGGCTCCGTCATGACGACGAGCGGGCTGCGCCGGAATCGACATCAACCCTGGCACACTCGCAGGCGATGGAGTGGAATCTGCGGACCTGCGCCCGGAAGGGGCATGTCACTTACGCGCCGACCGAGCCGGAGTACCGAGCCAGGCTCGAGGCCTCGACCCCGCTCGGGGACGCGTGGCGATGCCTGCGCTGCGGCAGCTACGTGCTCGGCGAGCCGCATGGCAGCGGGCCAGCCGAGGACGCGCCGGTGCTGCTGCGCGGCAAGGCCTTGCGCAGCGCGTTCATCCTGCGGGGGCTCGCGATCGAACGGTGGGTGCGCGGCGTCATCCTGCTGTTGCTGGCCACCGCAGTGTTCAAGCTCAAGAGCACCCAGGTGAGCGTCAAGTCGCTGTTCCAGAAGGACTTGAAGTCGCTGCAACCGTTCTTCGACCAGATCCACTTCAACGTCTCCGACTCGGCGACGGTGCACAGCATCCAGAAGGTGCTGGATGCGAAGCAGTCCACCCTCAACCTGATCGCCTACGGCATCGTCGTCTACGGCTTGTTGCAGATCGCTGAGGGCGTCGGGCTCTGGTCGCTGAAGCGGTGGGGGGAATACGTCGCAGTGATCGGGACCTCGCTGTTCATCCCGCTCGAGGTGTACGAACTCACTGACCACATCAGCTGGCTCAAGATCGTCGTGCTGCTCATCAACGTCGCCGCAGTGGTGTACCTGCTGCTGTCGAAGCGGCTCTTCGGTATCCGCGGCGGCCACAAGGCGTACGAGGCACAGCTGCACGAGGTGTCGCTGCTCGAGGTCGAGAAGTCGGCGGAGGTCTCCGCGCCGGCCTGACCGGCTCTTGGCCGACGTTCGGCAAGATGTGGGTGTGCCCGAACCCGCTCTGGCCGCCGAGAACGATCTGCTCCCCCTGCTGCGCGACCGGCTGCTGGGCGCCTATTTGCCGTTGCTCGGGGGCACGAGCGCCACCCTGCTCTTCACCGCCGGTGGGCTCGCCAACTGGACGGTCGAGATCGAGGACGGGCGCGCGAGCGCCCGCCGCGGCGGTCCGGCGCGGCCGACGACGGTCGTGCGCGCCGAACTGCCGGTGCTCACCGACGTCGTCTCCGGCGCCCGGTCCGGAGTTCAGGCGTTCCTGGACGGCGCGTTGACCGTCCGCGGCAACCTGGCCCTTGCGCTCCAGCTCGACGGCCTCTTTCCCGGCGAGCCGTCCGACGACACCCGCACGTACACGCGCACCGTGCACGCGGGCGGCATCGACACGTTCTACCTCGAAGCCGGGCCGGTGGACGCGCCGCCGGTCGTGCTGGTCCACGGCCTGAGCGCAACGAACGCGTCGATGTTGCCGCTCATCCCGGCGCTGTCGCGCGACTATCACGTGCTGGCCCCCGACCTGCCCGGCCACGGCGGCAGCCAGGCCACCGGCGCGTCGCACGCGGCCCGCTTCCTCGGTGACTGGCTGCTCGCCTTCCTGCGCGAAACCTGCGATCGTCGCGCGGTTCTCGTCGGCAACAGCCTCGGCGGGCGCACGGCGCTCGAGGCTGCGCTCAACTCGCCGCGCGAGGTGCGCGGGCTGGTGCTGCTCTGCCCAGCGGTGGCATTTCGCAAGCTGCGTCAGCTGGTGCCGTTCGTGCGGATCCTGCCCGACGAGCTGGCCGCGCTGCCTGTCCGCATCCCGCGGCGAATGGCGATGCGCGGGGTGCGCGGGCTGTTCGCCGACGCCAGCCGCCTGCCCGACACGTGGTACGACGCGGCGATCGACGAGTTCATCCGAGTGCTGTCGATCCGGCCGAACCGGCTGGCGATCTTCTCCGCGCTGCGGCACATCTACCTCGACGAGCCGTTCGGCGAGACCGGATTCTGGGACCGGCTGCCCACACTCGAGCCGCCGGCACTGTTCGTATGGGGTCAACGTGACGTACTGGTGCCCGCTGCATTCGCGCGGTTCGTCGCAGAGGCGCTGCCCAACGGCAGGTCGGTTGTCCTGCCCGACTGCGGCCACGTGCCGCAGTTCGAGCACCCCGACCGCACGGGCTCGCTCGTCCGCGACTTCCTCGCCGGCCTGGACTGAACGCCGGCTCGCTGGTTTGCGACTACAGCGAGGCGACGAGCTCGTCGGCCGCGGTGTACGGGTCTGTGGTGCCGTCGACGACACGGGCCGCGGCGGCGGCCAGCGCCGTCGAGCCGTGCACCTGCGCGAAGC
>DATFTS010000665.1:0-1541 GCA_035261645.1 Jatrophihabitans sp.
GCCGCGGTCCCCCCGGCGCGCACCTGCTCCTCCAGGGCCTCCACCTCGCGCGGATGCAGGTCGGTCGTCAATCGCGCGTACATCCCGACGACAGAGTCCGGGATGCTCATCAACTTCCCGAACTGCTCGGACGCGGGTTCGGTGATGGCGATGTAGTTGTTGAGCGACTTGCCCATCTTCTCCACGCCGTCGGTGCCGACAAGCAGAGGAACGGTCAGGACGGTTTGCGGCGGCTGGCCGCGGAAGCGCTGCAGCTCGCGCCCGACCAGGTTATTGAACGTCTGGTCCGTGCCGCCCAGCTCTATGTCGGCGCGCACCTCGACTGAGTCGATGCCCTGCAAGAGGGGGTACATGAACTCCGACAGGCTGATGGGCTGGCGAGCTGAGAAGCGGCGTGCAAAGTCGTCGCGCTCGAGTAGCTGGGCGACCGTCACCTGCCGGGTGTAGTCGAGCACGTCGGAGAGCCCCATACCCGCGAGCCAGTCGGCGTTGTTCACCACCTCAGTGCGGTCCGGGTCGAGGATGCGCATGATCTGGTCGAAGTAGCCCTTGGCGTTCGCGATCACGTCGTCCGCGCTCTGGGCGACCCGAGTGCTCGTGCGTCCGGACGGGTCGCCGACCTGGCCGGTGAAGCCGCCGACGACCAGCACCGCAGTGTGACCGAGGTCTTGGAACTGCCGGAGCTTGCGGAGCACTACCGCGTGCCCGAGCGTGAGGTCAGCACCGGAGGGGTCGATCCCCAGCTTGACTCGCAACGGACGGTTCTCGGTGCGCGCGGCCAACAGCCGTTCGGCAAGCCCGTCTGTCGGCAAGATCTGCGCGGCCCCCGACGTCAGGATCTCGTGGGCCTCCTGCAGATCGGGGGGCAACTGGCGGTCGGCGGACTCCTCCATCACGGGTTCAGTGTGCCGCGTCGGTGCGGTTACGTTTGCGCCCGCCCGGCTTGAACGACGACACGGTCGGATCGCCGTCGAGCCAGAATCGCCACGCGCGCTCGGTGGCAACCGTGATTCCGACGCGCGGCCCGGCGACGATGCCCGCGCGGCGACGCAGTGGCATGGACTCGATGCGCACCGGCGATTCCGGCGAGCACAGGTCAACGCCGTTGGTGTCCGCACCGAGCCCCAACGCGGTCGCCAGCCGAGCGGGCCCGCGGGCCAGGTCGGCGTCGCGCCGCGCGGCGGGGCGGCGCTCGCGCACCACATCTGCTCCCTCGACGATCTCGCCGGCGCGCAGCAACACGGCGGACGCCACGCCCTCGGGGCCGCACACGACGTTCGCGCACCAGTGCATGCCGTAGGTGAAGTAGCAGTAGAGATGCCCGGGTGGGCCGAACATCACCGCAGTGCGGTTCGTCTGCCCGCGGAACGCATGCGAAGCCGGATCGTCCAGACCCTCGTACGCCTCCACCTCGGTCAGCCGGACTGCGACTCGCTGTCCCCCGACGTCCGACGCCACCACCGCGCCCAGCATGCGGGGCGCGATGACGAGGGCCGGCTGCGCGAGCCGGTCGCGATCGATGCTCACCGACCTACGAGTTG
>DATFTS010000666.1:0-1750 GCA_035261645.1 Jatrophihabitans sp.
GCCAGCCGGCTCTCGAGGGTGCGAAGACCGCGGTGCGCCGCCACTCGCACCGCCCCGGGACGCTTGCCCAACACTGCGCCGGCGCTCTTGGCGTCCAGCCCTACGACAGCACGTAGCAGCACCGCCTCCGCCTGGTCGGGCGGCAGGCCGGCGATGAGTTCAATGGCCCAGGCGGTGGTCAGCGACTCGTCGACCGCTGCCTCGGTGTCGTCGGCGCCGGCTTGCTCGGCCAGCACCTCGTCGGCCACTGACGGGGTGGGCCGACGTGCCTTGGCGCGGAGGTGGTCGATCGCGCGATTGCGCAAGATGCGGGCCGCCCAGCCGCGGAACGCGTCCCAGTCGCCTTCGAACCGGTCGAGGTCGCGCACGATCTGCAGCCACGCCTCGGCCGCCACGTCTTCGGCGTCCTGGCCGACGAGCCCGCGCGCGTAGCGGGTCAGCCGTGGCGCGAGCGCGCGGTAGATCGCCTCGAAACCCAGCGAGTTGCCGGCCCTCGCGGCGGTGAGGCTGGCCAGCAGCCGCCGTTCCTCCTCCGCGCCGAACGGTGCGGCGATTGCACCGGCGTAGCGCGGTCCTGGCGCGCTGTACACAGACGATTCCGCGGGCAGCACGGAGTCGGTCGACATGCCGCCCCCTTCCACTGCGGAAATTCCACAGGTAATAGGGCGGCGGTGCAAGCGCAAGAAGTCCCGAATTCGGGCCCGGGGGACCGATTGGTCCGCGATGTCGGGCGGCTTGCGGGCGATTATTCAGCTGATTTGCTGATTTGGTGAGCCGATTTCGCCCCGATTTAGTGCACCGTTTCGTCAGGCGAACTCGCCCGGCAATTGTCAGTCGATGACGGTGACTACTGTCTGCCCCGGCACCGCCCAGTGGTACAGCCAGGCCATCACACTCGTAGGCACGTGCACGCAGCCGTGCGAGCCCTGCGTCCGATACTGCGGCGAGCCGAAGGGCATGGTCTGCCAGGTGGCGTCATGTAGCCCGAAGTCGCCGCTGAAGGGCATCCAGTAGTGCACGTAGTCGCGGTAACCGGGCCCGACGAGGTAGCGGTCGCGCTGCTTGGCGACCACGCGCCACGAGCCGGTGGGCGTGTTGCTACTGCCGTCGGCCTTGCCGGTGGTCACGGCTGACGTCGTCACCTGTTTCTGCTGCGCGCAGGCCCACAGGTGCTGCTTGCTGATGTCGACGAGGATGAGCTGCGCGTACTTGTTGCCGGAGCACGACATGACGTCGCCGGCCAGCCGTATCGTCTCCGCCGGCGGTGCCGCGCCTTGCTGGTATTTGGCGGTCGCCGAGTCGAGGCCGTCGACCTGTGTCGACCCGCCATTGTGCGTCGTGGCATTTCCGCCGCCAGAGTTGGCGCCGCTGGCTGTCTGTCCGTCGGATGTCGGGTTCGCGTTGGAGGTGGCCGCGTGGGCCAGCGCCGCGACGGTGATGATCGAGAGCACCGGCAGCGCGTACGCCCGCCACCCGTAACGCGCGACGAATCCGCCCCACCCTCGTCGGCGACGCGCCGGAGCTAGCCGCCGCTCGCGGCGGGTCCCTGGCCGATCACTCGCCCGCACCACGGGACACAGCGTCTCACATGACCGGTTTGTTCTGGTGGAAGCGGGTCCGGTCTGCCCGCACTCTCTCGATCCAGCACAGACAGCGCGGCAAACGCGGCACGAACCGTGGATGAATACCGCTCTTTCCGGCGAGTAGGGCTCATCCGGCTCTTGTGGCGGACGAGATCAAACGGGACTAT
>DATFTS010000667.1:0-2143 GCA_035261645.1 Jatrophihabitans sp.
GCTTCGAGCGCTACGTCGATCCCGAGATCGCGGGCGTTGCACTCTCGCGCTGCGTGGAGATGCTGGTCAACCACGGCGGCGCCAGCCCGGCCGACGGCTACACGGTGGTCGGGAAGCCTCGTGAGCCGGTCGTGATCGAGATGGCCGTCGATCATCCGTCGGCGGTGGCCGGCATGCCCATACCGCCTGCGGACGTCATCGCCCATCTGGAGGTTGTCGGCTGCTCGGTGACGCGGATGGACGGTGGCATGCTGCGCGTCGCGCCGCCGAGCTGGCGTCCGGACCTGCTGATCCCCGCCGACCTCGTCGAGGAGGTCGTACGCCTCGCCGGATACGAAGCGTTACCTTCGGCGTTGCCCGCCGCGCCACCGGGGCACGGCTTGACGCCACGCCAGCGGTTGGTCCGGTCGGTCTCGCGCGCGATTGCAGCCGCGGGCTACACCGAGGTGCTGTCGTACCCGTTCGTTTCGCCAAGGACCCACGACGCCCTCGGGCTTGCGCCGACCGACCCGCGTCGACACGCGCTGCGTCTGGTGAACCCGATCTCTGAGGACGAGCCCGAGCTGCGCACGTCCCTGTTACCGGGCCTGTTCGCCGCCGCACTGCGCAACATAGGCCGCGGTAACCGTGACCTCGCGATCTTCGAGATGGGCACCGTCTTCCTGCCCCGCCCAGGGTCGGTCACACCGGCGCCGGTGCCGGGCGTAGCCGGTCGCCCGACCGACGCCGAACTCGCAGCGCTCGATGCTGCGCTGCCCCTTCAGCCGCAGCACGTGTCCGTCGTCCTTTGTGGTGAGTTCATGCCGAGCGGTTGGTGGGGTAGCGGGCGTACCGGCGACTGGGCCGACGCGGTGGAAGCAGCGCGCGTAGTCGCTCGCACCGCGCGTGTCGACCTCCGCACCCGCGCCGCAGACACGCCGCCGTGGCACCCCGGCCGGTGCGCTGCGCTGCTACTCGGCGATCAGGTGGTTGGTCATGCCGGTGAGTTGCACCCGCGGGTCACCGCGGCGCTGGGCCTGCCCGAGCGCACCTGCGCAATGGAGCTCGATCTGGACGCCTTCCCCGTTCCCGAGCCGGCCGTGGCGCCGGAGATATCGAGCTATCCGCCCGTGCTTCTCGACGTGGCGGTGGTCGTTCCGAAGAACGTTCCGGCCGCCGACGTCGAACGAACATTGCGCGAGGCAGCAGGCCCGCTGCTGGAGTCGCTGCGGCTCTTCGACGTGTATGTCGATCCGGTGCGGCTCGGTCCGGACGTGCGGTCGCTAGCGTTCGCGCTGCGATTCCGGGCGCCGGACCGCACGCTGACGGTCGATGAGGCCACCGCGGCACGCGATAGTGCGGTTGCGGCCGTTGTCGAGCGCTACGGTGCCCGCTTGCGCAGCTGATCCACACCCTTTCCGGCCGGTCCTGCAAAACTGTCGCCGCCTCGCCTTACCTTCGCGGTCCACTACCGAAGGAGGCGTCCATGTGCGACTGCTGCAATTTCATCGCCGCGCGCGGCGGCCGGCCGAACGACCCGGCGCTGCTCGCTGAGTACGAACGCATTCTGCGTTTCCGGATACGGGCCAATCTGGATGCGCGGGGCGTGAGCCTGATGGGCGTCGAGGGCTGGCCGCCGTTCAGCTACACGATCGGCCTGACCGCCATCGGCCATCCCGAACTGGTGATCTTCGGGCTTGAGCCGCAGATCTGTCAGCCGATCCTGAACGAGATCGCGGACTACGTGATCTTCCAGGACATGCGCATCGGATCGGGCGACGAGGTGGACGTGGCGAACTGGCGGTTCCTCTCGATCGCGGTCCCGAATCCCGCCGACGTCGTTGTCCGGGCGAACGACTTCTACCGCAGACCCGCGCACAACTCCGTTCCAGCACTGCAACTCGTGTATCCCGACGTGCACGGCGTCTGGCCGTGGGAGCCTCATTGCCACTTGTTTCCGGGCCAGCAGCCGTTGCCGGGGGAGTTTCCCGGCGCGGATGAACCTCGCTCTGCATGAAGTTGCGTGGTGATGCATAATCGTGCAGATGGGAGCTCGGGTCGCGATTGCCGGTGCCAGCGGCTACGCCGGCGGCGAGCTGCTCCGCCTCGTCGCCGGCCACTCCGAGCTCGAGGTCACGGCGGTCACGGCACAGTCGAGCATCGG
>DATFTS010000668.1:0-2935 GCA_035261645.1 Jatrophihabitans sp.
CATCAAGGGCGGCACCGTCGTCTCGTCCAGTGGCTCGTCGCTGCAGGACGTGCTCGTCGACGGCGAGACGATCGCGGCACTGCTCGCGCCCGGCTCCACTGCTCTGGGCAACATCGACGCCGACACGGTCATCGACGCCACGGGCAAGTACGTGATCCCCGGCGGCATCGATGCGCACACGCACATGGAGATGCCCTTCGGCGGCACGTTCGCATCGGACACCTTCGAGACCGGGACGCGCGCCGCCGCGTGGGGCGGCACGACGACGATCATCGACTTCGTCGTGCAGGCGCACGGCCAGCGCGTTCAGGACCAGGTGGCGCTGTGGCACGAGAAGGCGGGCGGCAACTGCGCGATCGACTACGCGTTCCACCAGATCATCGGCGAGGTGGACAACGAGTCGCTGAAGGCGATGGACGAGCTCATCGGCGAAGGCATCACCAGCTTCAAGCTGTTCATGGCCTACCCCGGCGTGTTCCTGTCCAGTGACGGGCAGATCCTGCAGGCGATGCAGGCGGCGGCCGGCAACGGCGGGCTGATCATGATGCACGCCGAGAACGGTTCGGCCATCGACGTCCTCGTCCAGCAGGCGCTCGAGCGCGGCGAGACGGCGCCGTACTACCACGGCATCACCCGCCCGTGGCAGACCGAGCAGGAGGCGACCCACCGGGCGATCATGCTCGCCGACATCACCGGCGCGCCGCTCTACGTCGTGCACGTGTCGGCCAAGCAGGCTCTGGCACGCATCGCCGAGGCGCGCAACGACGGGCAGAACGTGTTCGCCGAGACGTGCCCCCAGTACCTGTATCTCTCCTTGGAGGAGAACCTCGGCGCGCCGGGCTTCGACGGCGCGAAGTGGGTCTGCTCAACGCCGCTGCGGGCGCGCTCGCAGGGCCACCAGGACGAGCTGTGGAAGTACATCCGCACCGGCGACGTCACCAACGTGTCCACGGACCACTGCCCCTTCTGCATGAAGGACCAGAAGGAGATGGGCATCGGCAACTTCGCCAAGATCCCGAACGGCATCGGCAGCGTGGAGCACCGGCTGGACCTGCTCTACCAGGGCGTGCACGACGGCCGCATCTCCCTCGAGAAGTGGGTGGACGTCTGCTGCACGGCGCCGGCGCGGATGTTCGGGCTGTACGGCAGGAAGGGCGTCATCGCCCCTGGCGCCGACGCCGACATCGTCGTCTACGACCCGAACGGGCACACGTCCATCGGCGTCGGCAAGACGCACCACATGAACATGGACTACTCCGCCTGGGAGGGCTGGGAGATCGACGGGCACGTGGACGTCGTGCTGTCCCGCGGCACCGTGATCAAGAACGAGTCGGGGTACATCGGCGCGAAAGGCCACGGGCAGTTCGTCAAGCGCGGCCTGTCGCAGAACCTCAGCTGAAAAGGGGGGACGGCCGTGGACTTCGGCGTTGTCCTTCAGAACGATCCGCCTGCGTGGCGGGTCGTCGAACTGGCCCGGCAGGCGGAACTGCTCGGGTTCACGCACGTGTGGACGTTCGACTCGCATCTGCTCTGGCAGGAGCCCTACGTCATCTACAGCCAGATCCTGGCGAACACGCGCAGGGTGGTCGTCGGCCCCATGGTCACGAATCCGGCAACGCGCGACTGGACGGTGACGGCCTCGCTGTTCGCGACGCTGAACGACATGTTCGGCAACCGCACGATCTGTGGCATCGGGCGCGGCGACTCGGCCGTGCGCGTCATCAACGGTGCGCCTGTGACGCTGGCTGCGCTGCGAGAGTCGATCGAGGTCATCCGTGCGTTGGCCAACGGCGAGCAGGCCACCTACAAGGGCAACCAGCTGCAGTTCCCGTGGTCGGAGGGTTCGCAGCTGCCGATCTGGGTGGCCGCGTACGGCCCCAAGGCGCTGGCGCTCACCGGCGCGGTGGCCGACGGATTCATCCTCCAACTGGCAGATCCCGACATCACCGCCTGGTCGATATCAGCAGTGCGGAAGGCGGCCGCGGACGCCGGGCGCGACCCGTCCGAGGTGAAGATCTGCGTGGCCGCGCCGGCGTACGTGACGGACGGCGACGATGTCGCGCACGCCCGAAACCAATGCCGGTGGTTCGGTGGCATGGTCGGCAACCATGTGGCAGACATCGTCGCGCGCTACGGGTCGGATGGCGCGGCAGTGCCCAAGGCGCTGTCGGACTACATCGCCACGCGCCAGGGCTACGACTACAACCAGCACGGCAAGGCCGGCAACACGCACACCGACTTCGTGCCGGACGAGGTGATCGACCGGTTCTGCCTGATCGGGCCGGTGCAGCATCACGTCGATCGGCTGCTGGAACTCCAGTCGCTCGGCGTCGACCAGTTCGCGCTGTACCTGCAGCACGACGCGAAGTCCGAGACGTTGGCCGCGTACGGCGACAAGGTGCTACCCACCGTCAACCCGCGTAGAGCCGCCAAGGGATGAGCGCCGAAGGCCGGCTGCTGATGAGACGGGGCGCGGGCCCGGCGCGGTTCAACCACGGCGCGCGCCCGGCCGGGTTCAACCAGAGGCTCGGCCGCTGGGCCGGACGGGCAGCGCTCGTCGCAGTCGCGCTGGTGGCGCTCGGCGCGATCTGGGAGGGGTACAAGAACTGGGGACCGGCCGAGGGCGTACGCATCGGCGGGGTCCGCATCCTGCCCCGCACCACCGACGCGTCGATGCCCCGGCTCTCGTCCATCTGGCACGCGTTCAGCAAGCCCGAGGTCGGCGGCGCGATCACGTTCGGTCCGTCGAAGACCGTGCTCGACTCGGTGGTCGCCGCCGGCGTGCACACGCTGAGGTGGGCGGCGGCCGGCTTCGCGATCGGTGTCGTCGTCGGGATGTTGCTCGCGCTGCTGATGGATCGGCTCGCGATCGCCGAGCGGGCGCTGATGCCCTATGTAGTGCTCAGTCAGACCGTCCCGCTGATCGCGCTCGCCC
>DATFTS010000669.1:0-4913 GCA_035261645.1 Jatrophihabitans sp.
TCCTCACGCCGCACATCGGCGGTTCGACCGAGGAGGCTCAGGAGGACATCGGGCGATTCGTGGCCGGCAAGTTCCGCGACTTCGTGCGCGACGGGTCGACCGCGATGAGCGTGAACGTGCCTGGATTGAGCATGCCGCGCCCGCAGGACACGCTGCGCATGGTGCACCTGCACCACAACGTGCCCGGCGTGCTCGCCCGCGTCAACGGGCTGCTCGCCGACGGCGGCGTGAACGTCGAGGCGCAGCTGCTCGGCACCCGCGGCGACCTCGGCTACGTGGTGACCGACAGCGCGAGCGGCACCACGCAGGCCATCGTGGACGCGATCCGCGCCCTGCCGGAGACCATCAAGCTCCGCATCATCTTCTAGGACCGTCTAGGACCGCCGCTGGCCTTTGCCGCGATCTTGGCTGCCCTTCGCTGCTCTTCGCCGGCCTTCTTTCGCGATCTTGGGTCGCCTCCTCCGCGATCTTGTTGCCCGGTTGCGGCTACCGCCCACTTGGCGCAACAAGGATCCGGGCCGTCGCATGGTGCCGCGTCGATCTTGTTGCCCGATGGGGGTTAGGGCCGACCTGGCGCAACAAGGATCGTGTCCGCAACAAGATCGCGGCCCGAACAACGATCGCGGGCGCAACAAGATCGCGCCGGCGCCCGGCGCCCGGCGCCAGGGCGGAACGACCCCGCCCCGACCTGGCCGCCCAAAACGGACCTGCTACCCACCCTGGCGTTCCTCCTGCATCAGCTGTGGGCGTTCTAACTGTCGTGGCCAAGGTCATTGCGGTCGTTACTCGCCAGTAATACGCTCGTTGTTACTGGCGAGTAACACCGTCTCCGGCGAGTAATCGCCCCGCGACAGAGCAGGAGCCTTGGCCATGGGCCACTTCAAGAGCAACGTGCGCGACATCGAGTTCAACCTCTTCGAGGTTTTCGGCACGAACGACATCCTCGAGAAAGCCCCGTTCGACGAGTTGGACGAGACGACCGCGCGCGGCATCATCGCCGAGGTCGCCAAGCTGGCTGAGGGACCGCTCGCCGCTTCGTTCGCCGACGCCGACCGCAATCCGCCGGTTTTCGATCCCGAGACGCACACCGTCAAGATCCCTGAGTCGTTCAAGCAGTCCTACCAGGCGCTGCAGGACAGTGAATGGTGGCGAGTCGAGACGATCCCCGAGCTCGGTGGCCAGCTCGTGCCGCGGACGCTGGTGTGGGCCATCGCCGAGCAGATTCTGGGTGCCAACCCAGCCCTGCACATGTACAAGGCAGGGGCGCCGTTCGCCGGCATCCTCTACCAGAACGGCAACGAGACGCAGAAGAAGATCGCCCAGCTGATGGTCGACCGCGGCTGGGGCGCCACCATGGTGCTCACCGAGCCGGACGCCGGTTCGGACGTCGGCGCCGGGCGCACCAAAGCCGTTCAGCAGGACGACGGCTCCTGGCACATCGAGGGCGTGAAGCGGTTCATCACGTCCGGGGTCAACGACATGGTGGAAAATGTCATCCACCTCGTGCTCGCCCGACCGGAAGGCGCCGGCCCGGGCACGAAGGGTCTCTCGCTGTTCGTCGTTCCGGAGCGGCACTTCGACGTCGAGACCGGCGAACTCGGTGAGCACAACGGCGCCTTCGTCACCAACGTCGAGCACAAGATGGGCCTCAAGGCGTCCACGACCTGCGAGCTGCGCTTCGGAGAGATCGACGGCATCCCCGCGAAGGGCTGGCTGGTCGGCGACGTCCATCAGGGCATCGCGCAGATGTTCCAGGTGATCGAGCACGCCCGCATGATGGTCGGCACGAAGGCGATCGCCACGCTGTCGACGGGCTACCTCAACGCGTTGGAGTACGCGAAGACGCGCGTCCAGTCCGCCGACCTCACCCAGGCCGGCGACAAGACCGCACCGCGCGTCACGATCATCAATCATCCGGACGTGCGCCGCAGCCTGATGCTCAACAAGGCGTACGCCGAGGGGCTGCGTGCGCTCGTCTACTACACCGCGTCGTTCCAGGACAAGATCATCGTCGGTGGGAGCGACGGCACGGACGTCACGCTGGCCGAGGCGATCAACGATCTGCTGCTCCCGATCGTCAAGGGCGCGGGCTCGGAACGCTCGTACGACCAGTTGGCGCAGGCGCTGCAGACCTTCGGCGGCTCGGGCTACCTTCAGGACTACCCGCTCGAGCAGTACATCCGCGATGCCAAGATCGACACCCTGTACGAGGGGACGACCGCGATCCAGGCGCAGGACTTTTTCTTCCGCAAGATTGTCAAGAACAAGGGTGCTGCCCTTGGTGCGGTCTCCGCAGAGATCGCCGAGTTCCTCGAGTCCATCAAGGACGAGGGCCGGCTGAAGGAGGAGAGCGCCGCCGTGCAGAAGGCCGTCGAGGACTTCGGCGGGATGGTCGGCGCCATGTTCCAGCAGCTCATGAGCGGTCAAGAGGACGTGCACAACGTTTACAAGGTCGGTCAGAACGCGACGCGGCTGCTGCTGTCGGCCGGTGACCTGCTCGTCGGCTACTTGCTGCTGCGGCAGGCGGCCGTTGCGCTGCGCAAGCTCGACGCCAATGGCGTCTCGGCTGCTGACCGCGCGTTCTACGAGGGCAAGGCGGCCGTGGCGCGCTTCTTCGCGCTCACTGTGCTGCCCGAGCTGAGCGCGCGCCGGACGGTCGTCGAGGCCATGGACAACTCGCTGATGCAGGTGCCCGAGGCATCCTTCTGATCCATCGTTGCTCAGTCGTCCTCGCTTCCCCGGCACACCGGCCGTTGGAGGCGAGGACGGCTTGGGTTAATCCGACCTCCGTAAGGTCTGTGACGTGAGTCTTACTGCCAGCCGTTGGGTGGACGTTGCCGGTGCGGAGAACATGCGTGACCTCGGTGGGTTACCGACCGCGGACGGCCGGCACGTACAGCCGCACCGCCTGCTTCGGTCGGACAGCCTGCAGGCGCTGACACCCGAGGACGTCCGCCACCTCGTGCACGACCTCGACGTCCGCGCCGTCGCGGACCTGCGCACGGGTGTGGAGGTCAGCAACGAAGGGCCCGGGCCGATGACCCGCGAACCGCTCGTGTCGGTGCGGCACTTCTCGCTCTTCCCAGAGGCGGGGCACGCCACAGACGCCGCCGCGGACGACGAGCCGGTGGTGCTGCCGTGGCAGAGGCGCGACGCCGCGAGGCCGGCCGAAGCACGCCGTGGCGTCGTCGGCATCTACCTGCGCTACTTGGACGACCGCGCCGACTCGATACTCAACGCGCTACGGCTGATCGCACGGACCGACGGCGCCACGGTGGTGCACTGTGCGGCAGGCAAGGACCGCACTGGTGTAGTGGTCGCGTTCGCGCTGGCCGAAGTCGGGGTGGAGCGTGCCGCGATCGTCGAGGACTACCGGCTCAGCGCCGACCGGGTGCCGGCCACGCTGGCCAGGCTGGCGAGCCGACGGACGTATGCGGCTGATCTCGGTGACGACGGGGACGTCGACAAGCACAAGCCGCGCGCTGACACGATGGAGCAGTTGCTTGCGGCCGTGGACGAGCTGTACGGCGGGGTGTCGGCCTGGTTGCGTTCGCACGGATGGACGGACGACGACGCCGCTGCTCTTCGCCGGCATCTGCTCGACGGGTAGGTCAGTGGTCGTAGGCCCGCGCCAGTTGCTGCTTATGGCTGGACATCGCCTTGCGCAGGACATCCTCGGACACCGGCGGCACCGGAAGATCGGAGCCGGCGCGTAGTCCGTCGAGCAGCATCGGCAGGTAGCGGCGCCAGAGGTCGGGCGCCGCATCGCCGGTGACGTCGGCAACCGTGCAGAGCATGAGGACAACGACGCCGAGGTCCGTCGCTTCGATGTCTGGACGGACGGCCCCGGCCTGCTTCGCTCGCTCGACCATCTGATTGAGCGGCGCGCTGAGCCTGTCGCTCGTGCGCTCCAGTCGCTCCGGGTCGTGGAAGCCCATCAACACTTCACGCAGGCCGCGGTCTGCGGACTGCAGTTCCGCGATCCCTTCGAGGAAGGCAGCGATGCCTTGCCAGGGGTCCTCGGCTGCTGCGCAGCGTTCCGCCAAATCGAGCACGTTCTCGATCGCTTCAGCGAAAACCGCCTGCGCGAGCTCGTACTTGTTGGCGAAGTGCCGGTAGGCGGTGCCCACGCCGAGCCCCGCCTCGCGCGCGACGTCGTCGAGGCTGGCCTCGAGGCCGCGTTCGGCGAACACGGTGCGGGCGGCCTGGATGAGCAGTGCCCGGTTGCGGGCGGCGTCCTTGCGCAGCGGACGGGAGGCCGACACGTCGACGTGCGTCATGCCGGGCCTCCCATCGGCCGAGTTGCGCTCAGAGTACGACACCACCGGTTGCCTCACTGGGCTGCGTCGGGATGCCAGGCCGCAGCACGATTGCGACGATCACGGCGCCGAGCGCGTAGATTCCCGCGGCCCACCAGAACGCCGTCGTGTAGCTGTGGATCGCGGCACCCGCCTGCACCAACTTCATACCCGCCGGCGTCGCGGCCTGCGCGATGTGATCGGTCGCGAACGTGGCGGCCGCCGTCGCTGCGAGCGTGTTCAGCAGCGCGGTGCCGACCGACCCGCCGACCTGCTGCATCGTGTTCACCGTTGCCGAGGCGACGCCGGAGTCACTGGCCTGGACTCCGAGTGTCGCGACGCTGAAGCTCGGTGCGAATGTCAGCCCCAACCCCAGCCCGAGCAGGACCATCGAGGGCAGCACGTGCGTGGCGTACGAACTAGTCAAACCGATGTTGGTCAGCAGGTACATGCCCACGGCAGCGAGCAGCATGCCAGCGGGCACCAGCACCTTAGGGCCGACCCGGGTGACGAGGACGGTGCTCGCGACCGAGGCCATCACGACCAACGAGCCGGTCATTGGCAGGAACGCGACGCCGGTGCGCACCGCGCTATAACCGAGCGACGATTGCAGGT
>DATFTS010000670.1:0-3505 GCA_035261645.1 Jatrophihabitans sp.
GAGAGGTTCAGGAACAGCGATCCGCGCCGCATGGCAGCGAAGTCCTCGTCGCCGAACAGGTTCTCGTTGGCCGGCCGGCCGTCCACGTGCAGGGTGACGACGTCGGATTCGGCCAGCAGCTCCTTCAGGGACAGGCAGCGCCGCGCGTTGCCCAGGGCCAACTTGTCCGCGGTGTCGTAGAACAAGACCTTCATGCCGAGGTTTTCGGCGAGCACCGAGAGCTGGGTGCCGATGTTGCCGTACCCGACGATGCCGAGCGTGCGGCCGCGCACTTCGTGTGCTCCGTCGGCCGACTTGTCCCAGACGCCGGTGTGCATGAGGTCGTTCTTCTCGGTCAGCCGGCGGGTCAGCGCGATGATCTCCGCGATGGCGAGCTCGACGACCGAGCGGGTGTTGGAGAACGGTGCGTTGAAAACGGCCACGCCGCGCGCCGAGGCGGCCGCAAGGTCGATCTGATTCGTCCCGATGCAGAACGCACCGATGGCGATCAGATCGTCGGCCGCCTCGAGCACACGGCGGGTGACGTGCGTCTTGGAACGGATACCGAGCAGCGTGACGCCCGCTATGCGCTCAACCAGCTCATCCTCGTCCAGGGCTCTGTTCAGCGTCTCGATCTGGAACCCGGCCGATCGCAGGATCTCCTCGCCCGCCGGGTGAATGTTCTCGAGCAACAGCGCGCGGATGCGTGCCTCGGGCATTGGGCAACCCTTACGTCGCGGACGGATGCCCCTTCAGTTTAGAGAAGCCCGGCCCGAGGCGTCGCTTACCAGGTACGCCGGGTGCGCCAGAACCCGCGACGGGAATGGTTGCGGCCGGAGATCGCGCGGTAGATGAGCAGCACGACTACCGCGCCGACGATCGATCCGAAGATGCCGGACGGCTGCAAAGCGCCCTGGTTGGCGTCGTGGTGGAACAGGACGTAGCCGAGAAAGCCGCCGACGAAGGACCCGACGACGCCGATGACGATGGTCCCGCCGATGCCAATGGGGTCTGGCCCGGGGACCACCAGGCGAGCAACTGCTCCCGCGATCAAGCCAACGATCAGCAGGACGATGATCAAGCCGAGCATGGTGCACAAACCTCCTGGGTCAGCCCGGTCCGGTCAACCGGGGTGGTCATGCCGGAGGTACCCGAGGCCCGCCTTTCGCTAACTTCGATTCAACGCGCAACGACCCGGCTGATGCCGATACCGCCCGGAGTTTCGGCGCCGTAGCGCTTCATTTCGCGACCCAGGTCCAGCGGGCGAATCCGGTCCCGCCCACCCAGCGCAGCGTCGTCGAGCAGATCCGCCGGCACGATCCACGCGACCTCGAATTCAAGACCGTCAGGGTCTTGTCCGTAGAGCGACTTCGTCGTGCTGTGGTCCGAACTACCGACCAGCGCGCCGGCTTCGGCCAGCTTGCCGGCGAGCACCTCGAGGTCGTGCAGCGTGTCGACCTCCCACGCGAGGTGATACAGCCCGACGGTTGCGCGACCGGCCGTCGACGGCCCGGCCTGCGCCCCGATCTCGAACAGCCCGAGGTCGTGGTCGTTCGTCGACTCTGGCGCCCGAAGGAAGGCGGCTTTGCCGCCCATCTCCATGACGACCTCGAAGCCGAGGACATCGGTGTAGAACGTGACGCTGCGTGCGACGCTGCGGACGTAGAGAACGGCGTGATTGAGGCGGTGAATAGGCATCCTCGCCCTCCTTCCGGGCTGGTTCCAGGCTAACCGCCAACAGTTGAGAGTTCAACAAGGTAGCCTTGGCCTATGACAGGCACCCGCTGGCTGACCCCCGAGGAACAGCGGGCCTGGCGCAGTTATGTCGAGTCCTCCAAGTTGCTCTTCGACGCCCTTGATCGGCAGCTGCAGCGGGATGCGGACATGCCGCACGCCTACTACGAGATTCTCGTCCGGCTCTCCGAAGCAGACCAGCGTTCGCTGCGAATGAGCGAGCTGGCACAACGCACTCGCTCGTCACGAAGCCGGCTCTCGCACGCCGTCGCACGGCTCGAGGAGCACGGCTGGGTGGCACGGGAGGAGTGCGCCACCGACCGGAGAGGGCAGATCGCCCGGCTCACTGATGCCGGCCTAGACGCGCTTCGGGCAGCGGCGCCCGGTCACGTCGACGCCGTCCGTCGTCACCTCGTGGACGCGTTGACGCCCGAGCAGCTGCAGCAACTCACCGCCGTAAGCGAGGCGATCATTCAGGCGACCGAGCCGTCCTGATCATCGGGCGGCGGCGAGCAACGCCCGCCACGTCGGCGGATTCATCACGCCAGTTACCGGACAGCCCGCGTGCTTGCGCTGGAACGCTTCAACCGCACTCGCGGTGGTCGCGCCGTAGCTGCCGGATTGGCGGACATGCAGCGCAGCTTGCACGGCGGTGACGATCGGGCCGCTCGACGCGCGACGCACGCCCGCACCGGAGTATGTAATCAACGTCCGCTTGATCGCGGACGCGCCCGCCTTCGCGTGCACCGCCGGGAAGTCCGTGCACGGAACGGGGTTGAAGCCGGTGTAGCGGAAGGCCCAGTTCAGGTCGCGCGGCCGGCACGGTCCGTAGTCGGTCGTCGCGACCCGTCTCGTCCAGTACGACGTCCGACCCATCGCGCCGGCCCACGAGAGAGAGATATGTATGTGCGTGCGGTGGCACGCATTGTCATTGGTGCGCGCCGGGAGGTGAGAGCAGTTGTTGTACTGCTCCCACCTCCCGTCCCACGCGCCCCACATTCGGTTGTCGTAGATGAGGTACATGACGCCGAGCCGACGGGCCATGGCGAACTTGTTGCCGTACTTGTCGGTCGCGAGCAGCCAGGCGATCGCCGCCTTGGCCGCGGCGTACTGCTTCGCGTTGTGCACGTCGACCATCCAGTCGATCGCCCGACCGTCGTAGTGCTCGCTACGCGAGCCGTCCGTGCCACAGGCATAGGTGGACGCCCACGACGTCGCGTTGTAGTTGCGGTAAGTGCTGGCCAAGAGTCGCGCGAGCTTCGCGGTGCCCGGACGGATCTGCGGATCGCAGGCCGTCTGCTCGACGTAGGACGCCAGTGGCTCGATCGACGCGGGCAGGCCGCGCGGCGTGGCGGGCTTCGGCGGCGCAGTCGTTGCCGAGGCAGACGGTGCGCAGACGATCGCTGCGAGCGCCAGCACGGCAGCGACAAAGGCGGTGAGTCGGGCGGACAATCCCGGGGCTCCTTGCGAAACTCGGCCCCGCGTCAACATCCCGCGCCGCCCATTCTGCGTGAAGATCGCAAGTAAAGCAAGTGTTAAGTCGTGGCTACCGATTTCCGCTGCGTCGACGTGGGTTTCCAGCGTGTCGAGGGTGCGTCAGGGCGTCCAGATTCCGGTGATCGGCGAACGCTGGGCAGCCGCGCCGATACCGCCGAGCCCATTCGCCGCCTCGATGGTGCGCAGCACCGTGTAGTGGTCGACCCGGCTGCCATAGTCGCCAGGGCGGACGTGCGCTCCGACGAGGATGGTGGCGATCCGGTTGACGGGGGAGAAGTCGTCCTCGTCCCACGTC
>DATFTS010000671.1:0-3895 GCA_035261645.1 Jatrophihabitans sp.
GACCTACGCCATGCTGAACGAGGGGCAGCGGCGCGCCCAACGCGGCACGGACGTGGTGGTGGGCTACGTAGAGACCCACGGCCGGCCGAACACCAGCGCGGTGCTCGAGGGCCTTGAGGTCGCGCCGCGTCGCACCGTGCAGTACCGCGATGCCGAGCTCACCGAGATGGATCTGCCCGCGATCCTGGCGCGTGCGCCTCAGGTCGCGCTGATCGACGAACTTGCGCACACGAACGTGCCCGGCCTCGAGCACGAGAAGCGTTGGCAGGACATCGAGGCGCTGCTCGAGGCGGGCATCGACGTCGTGTCGACGGTCAACGTCCAGCATCTCGAGTCGCTCAACGACGTCGTGGAAGCGATCACCGGGGTGCCGCAACGCGAAACCGTGCCGGACTCGGTCGTGCGCGCAGCCGAGCAGGTCGAGTTGGTGGACATGACGCCGCAGGCGCTGCGGCGGCGGATGGCACACGGGAACATCTATGCCCCGGACAAGGTCGACGCAGCGCTGTCGAACTACTTCCGTCCCGGCAACCTGACGGCGTTGCGCGAGCTTGCACTGCTGTGGCTTGCGGACAGCGTCGACGAAGGTCTTAACCGGTACCGCGAGGAGCACGGCATCGCGGGCACGTGGGAGACGCGGGAGCGAGTGGTCGTGGCTCTGACCGGTGGACCCGAAGGCGACACCCTGGTTCGGCGTGCGGCCCGCATCGCGGCGCGTGCCACCGGCGGTGAGTTGTTGGCGGTGCACGTCGCGCGCAGTGACGGGCTCGCCGGTTCGAGCGTCGCCGCACTCGAGCGGCAGCGGCTGCTGGTGGAGTCGCTGGGCGGCAGCTATCACCAGATCGTCGGCGACGACGTGGCCGAGGCCGTCCTCGACTTCGCGCGGGCCAACAACGCGACGCAGATCGTCATCGGCGCCAGCCGGCGTAACCCGGTGATCGCCGGGCTCACCGGCCCGGGCACCGGGATGAACATCACCCGGCTGTCCGGCCCGATCGACGTGCACGTCGTCAGCCACGACTACATCGGCAAAGGCCGGGTACTGCCGCGCGTCTCGAGCGGGTTGACGGCACGCCGCCGGCTGACCGGCGTCATCGTCGCGGTCCCGCTGCTGGGCGCGCTCACAGCCGTGCTCACGGCCATGCGCGACGACCTCGGCCTGGGCAGCGATCTGCTGCTGTTCCTGCTGGCAGTGATCATCGTCAGCCTGGTAGGCGGGTTCCTGCCCGCCTTCGCCGCGGCACTGGTCGCGAGCCTGCTGCTCAACTACTACTTCGTCCCACCGATCCACCAGTTCACGATCCGCCAACCGGAGAACATCCTGGCGCTGGTCGTGTTCGTCGTCATCGCAACGATCGTGTCCCGCTTGGTGGACGCGGCGGCGCGGCGCAGCAGCGAGGCGGCCCGCTCGAACGCCGAGGCCGAGACGATCTCGACACTGGCCGGCAGCCTGCTGCGTGGTGAGCAGGCGTTGCCGGCGCTGCTGCAGCGGGTGCAGGAGACGTTCGCGGTCGCCAGCGTCACGCTGTTGCGCCGCGATGTTGGCGCGCCCGCCAGCGTGGGCCCCGGGCGCGGCCGGCGATCAGCGGGTGGCATGCGCGGCACGTGGTCGTGTATCGACAGTGTCGGCGTCGACCCGTGCATGCGCCCGGAGGACGGCGACACCGAGGTACCGGTGGGCGAGAACCTGATGCTCGTCCTGCGCGGGCGGGTGCTGGCCGCCGAGGACCAACGGGTGCTCAGCGCGTTCGCGACGCAAGCCGCCGTCGCGTATCGGCAACGTCAGCTCACCGAGGCCGCCGCTGCGGCGATCCCGCTGGTCGAGACCGACCGCATGCGGTCGGCGCTACTGAACGCCGTCAGCCACGATCTGCGCACGCCGATAGCGTCGGCGAAGGCAGCGGTGTCGAGCCTGCGCAGCCGCGATGTCGCGTGGAGTGAGAACGACCGGCAGGAGTTGCTCGAGAGCGCGGACGACGCACTTGATCGGCTTACCGACCTGGTGACGAACCTGCTCGACCTTTCCCGCGTGCAGGCCGGCGTGCTGTCGGTCTCTGCGGGCCCCGTCGGGTTGGACGACGTGGTCAGCCGTGCCCTCGACCATGTCACCAGTGGCGCCGGCGCGTCGGCGCGGATCGACGTCGAGATCCCGGAGACGTTGCCCGAGGTGCTGGCCGACGCGGTGCTGCTCGAGCGAGTGGTCGCAAACCTGGTCGACAACGCACTGCGTTACAGCGGGCCCGATCATGCAGTGCGGATCGCGGCCAGTGGGCACGCCGGCATGGTCGAACTGCGCGTCGCCGACCGAGGTCCGGGCATCCCGCCCGCCGACCGCGACGCGGTGTTCGAACCGTTCCAGCGGCAGGACGACCGCGTGACCGGTAGCGGTGCGGGTGTGGGCCTCGGGCTGGCGATTGCACGGGCATTCACGGCGGCCATGCAGGGCACGCTGACGCTCGAGGACACGCCCGGCGGCGGGCTGACCGCCGTGGTCGCCTTGCCTCGCGCTCCTGGCTCGGTGCCGATGACGCCCGCGCCGAGCGCGGAACTGCTGGGTGATGCCGGAACATGACCGCAGTCGAAGAAGGCACCGTCCCGCGCGAGCCACCCATAAGCGCGCACGTACTGATCGTCGATGACGAGCCGCATCTGCTGCGCGCGCTGTTCATGAACCTCACCGGACGGGGCTATCGCGTCACGTCTGCCACCACCGGCACCGGCGCGCTCGAACTGGCGGCGCGGGAGCAACCAGACCTGCTCGTGCTGGATCTGGGTCTGCCGGACATCGACGGCCTCGAGGTGATCCGGCGGCTACGCCCGCGCGCGCCCGACGTGCCGATCATCGTGCTGTCCGCGCGGTCGGGCAGTCAGGAGAAGGTCAGCGCGCTCGACCTCGGCGCCACCGATTACGTCACCAAGCCCTTCGACATGAACGAGCTTGTCGCCCGGCTGCGAGCGGCGGCCCGACGCGCCCGCACCGACGAGTCTGTGACCGTGTTCGCGCTCGGGCCGATCTCCGTCGACCTGTCGGCTCGGATCGTCCGTCGCGACGATGGGTTGCACGAAGGCACCCCGCAGCGGATCCACCTCACGCCCACCGAATGGCGGATGCTCGAAACGCTGCTGCGCCGGCCCGGCATGCTGACCACACCGGCTGAGCTGCTGACGGCCATGCGCGGCGGTCCGGAGCACACCGAGCGCAGCTATCTGCGCATCTACATGCAGCAGTTGCGGCGCAAGCTCGAGGCCGATCCGGCCCGGCCGCGTTACCTGATCACCGAACCAGGTCTTGGCTATCGCTACCTGCCGTGACGTCAGGGTTGGTACCGGTAGCCCATTCCGGGCTCGGTGATGATGTGCCGCGGCCGGCTGGGCTCCGGTTCGAGCTTGCGTCGCAACTGGGCGACGTAGATGCGCAGGTAACTCGGGTCGGTGTGGTCGGGGCTACCGCGCAGCAACGTCAGCAGTTCGCGTGCGGTGACCAGCCGGCCCGGTTGGCGCAGCAACGCCTCCAGCAGGTGCCACTCGGTGGGCGTGAAGTGCACTCGCTCGCCGGACGCGTCCTGGGCGGTCTTGGCGACCACGTCGACCGTCACCTCGCCGATCCGGGTGAGCGGAGCAACGTCGTCTTCCCGAGTCGACCTCCGGGTGATGGCACGCAGCCGCGCGAGCAGTTCCTCGATACTGAACGGTTTCGTGACGTAATCATCCGCACCGAGGTCGAGAGCGGTCACCTTGTCGGTGCTTCCGGTACGCGCCGAAAGCACGACGATGGGAGTCTGGCTGTAACCGCGCACCGCGCGGATCACGTCGAAGCCGGTCACGTCGGGCAACCCCAGATCCAGCACGATGACTTCAGGATGTTCCGCGCCGGCCGCGATCAGTGCCCGAGTAC
>DATFTS010000672.1:0-5436 GCA_035261645.1 Jatrophihabitans sp.
GTAGTAGAGCGTCGTGCGATGGACATGCAGCTCGGCTGCGGTGACTGTGACATCCCCGCCGTTCTCCAACAGGGCGCGTGCTGTGAGCAGCAGGTCGGAGCGACGGTGCCCGCGCAGCAGCTCGACGCCCGGGTGGATGTCCGACGGCCGCAGGTCCGCCGACGCGACCACGATGAGCTGCCACGATCCCAGTGCGGTCCATATCGGCTTGGCGAGTCGAGCACCCGCCCGCAACGCCTGCAATGTGGCGGCGGCGCGCTGGACGGCTGTGCTCAACTGCACGAGGGGCAACGGCGTTCCGCTGGTCGCGGAGGTGTCCGGCCGCGGGTCGATGTGCACGCTCATGCCGTTCCCGATGACCCAGCCGCTGGCGGCCAGCGGCGCGTTGACGACCACGGTGGCGGCAGGCTCGAGGTCTTCGCTGGCGATCAGCTCGCGCGCAGCGTCCGGGTCCGGGGCCGCGGCGAGCCGCGCCAGCAGCGAACTGCGGTGCCGGTCGAGCGCCTGTGGGTTCGGCCGGGTCCTGGCCAAGGTCAAAGCGGCGATGTCGGCGCACGCCTGCAGCTTGGGTAGGTCGGCGTCCGCGACCGTGCCTTCTGCGTCGAGCACCCACAGGTAGCCGACGAGGTCACGTCCAGCGCGTAACGGCACGCACCAGCGCTCGAGCATCTCGGCCTGCGGATCGGCCGGGGTGCGCACCGGACCTTCGGCGCGCGCGAGGCCGAGGCGCGCCACCAATGCCGCGGCCGCTGGGGTGATGTCGCGCTGCAGGATCGTCCGGATCCGGGTCGGGTCGGCGTTGTCCTGCGCGCTCCACCAGAGCGGCTGATGCCGCGGGTCCTCGACGAGCACCGGCAGCTTGAGGTCGGCCGCCAGTTGATCGACAGCGGTTTGCACATCGGTCATGGCAGCGGCCCCTTGTTAGCGAACGGTTATCGGACGGCATCGGACTTTCGACAATCGTAGGAAGCCGCGGCCGGAAGTTCCGGTGCGGGGCCGAAGCCGCCGCCCCGCCCGCGCACGTACTTTTCAGGAAGTCCGCTTACAGATGTCCCGGAGGACGCCGATGACCGCTCCCGCCGGCCGCACCGCCTTGTTCCCCATCGGGCCGACCACGTCGCGCTCGTACGCGCCTGGATCGCCGGAGCGGGCCGGCACCGCCGCGGCTCTCGCCCGGGTACGCGAGGTCGGTTACGACATCGCGAGTCGGATCGGCAGTGCTGAGGTGCGTACCGGCCGCCAAGTACCTGTCGTGACGCCGCACGAACACAAGCGCCAATTGGGCCAGGTGCATTGGGCCGGCGCGGCGCAGACGCAGCAGGCGATCGACGCCGCGCTCGCCGCGTCGCAGTGGTGGGGCCGGCTGCCGTGGGAGGAGCGGGCCGCGCCGTTCCTGCGCGCGGCCGACATGCTGGAGCACGGTCCATGGCGCGATCTGCTGAACGCCGCGACCATGCTCGAGCTTTCGAAGACCACCTACCAGGCCGACATCGACGCCGCCTGCGAGACGATCGATTTCATCCGGGCCAACGTCAAGAACATGCTCGACATGTACGACGTGCAGCCGGGGTCGTTGCCGGGCATGTGGAACCAGGCCGAGTACCGCCCGCTCGAGGGCTTCGTCTTCGCGGTGACGCCGTTCAACTTCACCTGCATGAACAACCTCGCGTTCGGGCCCGCGGTGCTCGGCAACACGGTGGTGTGGAAGCCGGCCGAGAGCGCCTCGCTCGTCGCACACCTGTCGATGCAACTCCTGCGCGAGGCGGGCCTTCCGGACGGCGTCGTCAACGTCGTCTACGGCGACGGTGCCGAGATCGGCTCGGTGGCACTCGAGCACCGCGACCTTGCAGCTGTGCACTTCACCGGCTCGACCGCGACCTTCCAGCACATCTGGCGCACCGTCGGCGCGAACGTCGCCAACTACCGCAACTACCCGCGCGTGATCGGCGAGACCGGCGGTAAGGACTTCATCGTCGCGCATTCCTCGGCGGACCTGGACGCGCTGGCCGTCGCGTGCGTGCGCGGTGCCTACGAATACCAGGGGCAAAAGTGCTCGGCCGCGTCGCGGCTGTACGCGCCGCGCAGTCTCTGGCCGGCGCTGCGAGACCGCTTGGTGGAGTTGACCGAGTCGGTCAAGGTCGGCGACCCGACCGAACCCGAGACCTACGTCGGCGCGGTGATCAACGCCAAGCAGCACGCCAAGCACGCCGCGGCGCTTGCCCGTGCGCGCGCGGAAGGTCTGGTCGTCGTCGGCGGCAACACCGACGACTCGATCGGCTGGTTCGTCGACCCGACCGTCCTCGAAGTCACCGACCCGACATCGCCGTTCATCACCGAGGAGCTGTTCGCCCCGGTCCTCACTGCGTACGTCTACGACGACGCCGACTGGGAGCAGACGTTGCGTCTGGTCGATGACTCCACCGCATACGGGCTGACCGGCGCGGTCTTCGCCGAGGACGAGGGCGCGATCCGGCAGGCCGGCGAGGCGCTGCGCTACACGGCGGGCAACTTCTACGTCAATGACAAGCCCACCGGGTCCGTCGTCGGCCAGCAGCCGTTCGGTGGTGCCCGCGCATCGGGCACCAACGACAAGGCCGGCACGGTGTGGAACATGATCCGGTTCGCCAGCCCGCGGTCGGTCAAGCGCAACCACCTCGCGGTGCGCGACTACCGTTACCCGCATCTTGAGTCCTGACGCAGCCTCGCGTTCGGTGGTCTAGCGCGCCGAGCTTTCGACGCGGAGGACGCTGCCGAGCACGGCCGGCGTCAGATGCTTGTAGCCGACCGAGTCGAACGCGACGACCAACTCGTGTGGGTCGGCCGAGAGCACAGTGCCATGACCCCACAACCGGTGCTGCACGGTTGCGCCGACGGCCGGGAGCCGTGTCGTCTCAGCCGCCGTCGCATGGGCGCTACCAGCACGCGCCGGCTGCCCAACCGCGCTTGTCGCCCCGGTGCGCCGATCGTTGTCGCAGTTCCCGCACGGCGGCTCATAGTGCTCGCCGAAGTAGGCGAGCAGCTCCGCGCGTCTGCACCCGGAGGTCTCGGCGTAGTGCCGCACCGCCTCGATCCGGCTGGCCGCAACCGCTTGCCGTCGCGCTTCAGCGTCGTGAACGACGTTCGCCGCGGCCAGCGGACCTGCGTCGTCCTGGTGCTCGTCAAGGCGCAACACGACGGTGTCTCCATGCAGCTCCGCCGACCCGGCGTCGGCGAGTCGCTCGACAACACGTTCGGCGCGCCGTCGACTGACCCCAGCAGCCTCCGCGAGTTGGTTCAAGGCGATACGCCGGACTGGACCGTCCGCCTCCATGGCATCGGTGCGTTCGAGTTGTACGGCGGCCGCCACTACGGCCTGCACATCGACGTCGCGCAGTCGCGAGCTCGCCGCGAAAAGACGCGGCAGGCGTAGATCCAGCGGGTTGAAGACCAGCAGCGCACGTGCGGGTTTCCCGTCTCGGCCGGCCCGGCCTACTTCCTGGTAGTACTCGTCGAGGCTCCCCGGCGGACTCGCATGGATCACCGTGCGCACGTCTGGCTTGTCGATACCCATGCCAAACGCACTCGTGGCGACGACTGCGTCGAGATTGCCTGCAAGGAAAGCATCTTGAACCGCAGACCGCTCATGCGGAGCGAGGCCGGCGTGGTAGGCGGCCGCGCGCAAGGCCACCTCGCTCAGCCGGCGGGCGAGTGCCTCGCAGTGTTGCCGCGTGCCGGCATAGACGAGCGCCGGTGTCGGCCCGTCAATGACCTCTCGGACCACAAGATCATCTGTTACATCCTGATCGCGACGCGCGCGAGCGTGGTGTACATGAACTCCGAGCCTGATGCCGGGGCGATCGAAACCGGCGACGACCACCGCGGGGTCTCGCATGCCCAGGCGGCGGGTGATCTCGGTCTGCACCGGCGGCGCGGCGGTCGCGGTCAGAGCCAGTGTTTGCGGGTTGCCCAACAGGTGCCGCACATCGGCGAGCTGCAGGTAGTCGGGCCGAAAGTCGAAACCCCACTCGCTGACCAGGTGTGCCTCGTCGACGGCGAGCAGCATCGTCGGCCGGCTTGACTGCGCCAGCAGAGCGCGGGTGGCGGACCTCGTCAGCTGCTCTGGCCCGAGGAGAATGAAGTCCAGTTCGCCTGCACGCAGTGCGGCCTCGGTTTCCCGTCGCTCCCTCGTCGGCTGCGCGGCGTTGAGCTGGCCACTGGCGATGGCTCGTCCGTCAGGCCGACGCCGCTGGGACAAGCCGCGTAGCTGATCACGTTGTAGCGCGACGAGCGGCGACACCACCACGGTGAGCCCGCCTAGTGCGAGCCCCGCCAGTTGATAGATCGCCGACTTGCCCGCGCCGGTCGCCAGCACCGCAAGTGTGTCTCGACCGGCCAGCACCGGCGCAAGCGCCGCTCGCTGCGTTGGGCGCAGTTCCGCGAACCCGAAGGTCGTGCGGGCCAGCTCGTCGACGACGGCCTCTCGGTTCGTTTGATCTCACTTCCCGCCGGGCCTTCGTCCAGACAGCGATGTACTCCGATCGCTAGATCAGATCTGCTGCGCGTCCTGGCCGGCGAGGAATGCCCGGATGGCCTCGTCCGTCGCTTTCATCTCTTCAGCCGGGCTGAACATGATGAGCTCCGTCCCGGCCTGGAAGACGGGCACGTGGCCGGGCGTCATGTAGTACAGGTCGCCGGGCTCGATCGTCTCCTCGCGCCCGTCGTCGTAGCGGACCGTGGCCCGGCCGGCCCGGAGCACGCCCCAGTGGGGGCATTGGCAGCTATGAGTCGGCAGCGGCGCGAGGATCGGCGCCATATCGGCGTCTTCCTTGAACGTCGTCACGCTGACGGCGAAGTCGGCAAGCTGCGCATCGCGCGACGCAACCGGCCCCAAGTCCTGCAGCTTGAGCTCCTGTTCCGATGTCCTGGGCATGTGCGCTCCTCCGTGGGTGAGACCTGGGCGATCCCGGTACCCACAACGTTAGGAGCGCAAGCCTCGCCGCGCATGAGGCAACTGCACCATCTTTCTCGCCTAGTTCGACAGATGCTCGACCCGCGACCCGAGCGCACGCACGCGCTCGACCAGGTCGGCGAAGGCGAAGGGTTTGGTCACGTAGTCGGCAGCCCCGAGGCTGAATCCGGATGCCCGCGCCGCGTCCGACGTGCTGGCGGTGAGCATGAGCACGCGGGTCGGCGTCTCCGACGTGACCGACCTGCATATGTCGTCGCCGGACATCCCCGGTAGGTCGCGGTCGAGTACGACGACGTCGTATCCGGCGCCGATCGCCTTGCCGAATCCGTCGTCACCGTCGTAGGCGACATCCACGCTCATTCCTTGCCGGCGCAGCCCCCGCGCAACCGCATCAGCGAGATGCACTTCGTCTTCGACCACCAGTACCCGCATGCTTGCCTCGCTTCGGCGTCAGGACGGGACAACAGACTCACACACAGCAACGGATC
>DATFTS010000673.1:0-2680 GCA_035261645.1 Jatrophihabitans sp.
GCTGGCCCGGGCAACGGACTTCGTGCGACACCCCGAGCCGGCCACCCCAACTCAGCGGCGACGTGCGCCACTCGGGCCACCGCCTCCGCACGCGCGACGGGGTCACGGACGACGCCACCCGCGCCGAGCCGCTCCCGGCCCACTTCGAACTGCGGCTTCACCATCGGCAGCATGTCGCCGCCCGCGGAGGTGCACGCCGCAAGCGCCGGCAGAACGAGCGGGAGCGAGATGAAGGAGAGGTCGGCGACAGTGAGATCGACCGGTCCGCCGATCTGCTCCGGCGTGAGCGAGCGGACGTTCGTCCGGTCGTGGACTTCCACCCGGGGGTCGGTGCGCATCGACCAGGCCAGCTGGCCGTACCCGACATCCACCGCCACGACCCGTGCCGCCCCAGCCCGCAGCAGGACGTCGGTGAATCCGCCCGTGGACGCGCCGGCGTCGAGGCACGTCTTTCCGGTGACGGTCACCTCCGGAAACGCCGCCAGTGCGCCGGCAAGCTTGTGTCCGCCACGTGAGGCGTACCCAGGGTCGTCGTCGTCGGGCCGGACGCGCAGCGATATGTCGGCGCCGACGCCGGTCGCTGCCTTCGCTGCGGCGACGCCGGCGATCTCCACCCGGCCAGCCGCGATGAGCTCGCCGGCGTGTTCGCGGGAGCGGGCCAGCCCGCGGCGAACAAGTTCGGCGTCAAGGCGTGAGACACGCTTGGCCACGGCTGTGCGCGCCCCTAGGCGTCGTCGATCGAGCTCAACGTGCGATGAAGCTCTGAGTGGATGCGTTCGTACACGTCTGGGTGCTCGGCGAGCTCGCGTTCGTCGAGACCGTTCAGCTCGGCGAGAGCTCGGGCCAGCGGCGTGGACGGCGCCGGGCTCGCGGCAGGCTCCTCGGCTGCGACTGCCTCGTCCTGCTCGGCAACCGCGGTAGCGGCGGCCGGCTCGTCCTGCTCCGCAATCGGGGTCGCGGCGACCGGCTCGACATCCCCGAAATCGGGCTGCGACGCCGCGACGTCCGCACCCGCGGGTTCGGATGTCGGGGCGACAGCCCCAGGTGTGGCATCGAGTTCTGGCATCCACAACTCCCCGCGGCTCAGGTCTCGGATTCTCCCCACGGTACCGGCCACTGCCTGCGGTAGCGTCGAGGACGTGGCCAGCGTCGAGCAGTGCGAACACGCGCTGCACGAACTGGCCGACCGAATGGCAGCTTCGGACAGCGCCCGGAGCAAGGCCGGTTTCGACCGCAGTATCAGCTGCACCATCCGCGACTTGGGTGTGGTGTTCACCGGCCGTTTGAAGGACGGGCAGCTGATCGGGATCGGTCAGGCAGCCAATGGCGAAGCTCAAGTGCGTCTGACCATGACCAGCGATGACCTCCTCGCTCTGGTGGACGGGCGGCTGAAGATGGCCCCGGCGTGGGCGAGCGGCAAGGTGAAGGTCGAAGCGGGCGTGCGGGATCTGCTCAGGCTTCGTTCGATCTTCTGACGCGGCCCGTCCCCGCATTGCTCTACCTCGCCGCCTCGCGTCCACGAGTACCGCGCCCAGCCGCGTCAGCCGAGCAGACCCAGGCGCCCGAGTGCTCGCTCAGACGCCAGTTTTGAGCGTTCATCGTCGCCGTCCGCCTCGACGGTGCGATCACCTCCGGGCAGTCGCCAGCTCGCGCCGCACAAGGCACGCAAGGCGTCAAGATCCGCAAGCCGGTCCGGCGAACCCCGACGCCCATCCGGCGACAGAGTCAGCTTGAGGCGCGCGCCTCGCTGGCCTTCCACGGCGGCCGCTCGCCACGCACCACAGGTCACCACCCCGTCCGGGTTGAGGTCAGGCTCGGGATGGCGCTGCAGTAACCCGCCGACATCGGTGGCGAGGTACGTGGGCCGCTGACGTGGGGTCGCATACAAGGCCTCGCGCGGCGATGTGACGCCGGACAGCACGAGCATGCTGTCGCAGCCGACGGCGTTCGCGCCTTCGATGTCGGTATCGAGGCGGTCGCCGACCACGACGGGGTGCTGAGCCTCTGATCGAAGCAGCGACTCCCGATGCATGGCGGGATCCGGTTTACCGGTCACGACAGGCTCCGCCCCTGTCGCCACTCGTAGCGCTGCGACGAGCGCACCGTTGCCTGGCAGCCGTCCGCGCGGCGACGGCACCGTCGGATCTGCGTTGGTCGCGACCCACGGCACGCCTAGATTGATAGCCACCGCACCCTCGGCCAGCAGCCGCCAGGTGAGGTCTGGTGAGTACCCCTGCGCTACCGCGTCGACCTGCCCGAGCGCATCCCCGACCGGCACCAGGCTGCGCTCACGCAGCGCCTCCTCCAGGCCCGTTGTCCCGACGACCAGCACCCGGGCCTGTGCCGGCAGCTGCTCTGCGAGATACCGCGCAGCAGCCTGCGCAGAGGTCACCACCTCGGGCGGCTGCGCATCCACGCCGAGTTCGGTCAAGTGGGCGGCCACCGCCTCCGGTGTGCGCGCCGCGTTGTTCGTGACGAACGCCAGCCGCATACCGGCTCGGCGCGCGGCCGCAAGTGCTTGCGGCGCACCACGGACGGCCTCCGGACCGATGTACACGACACCGTCGAGATCCAGCAATGCCACGTCGTAGATATCGGCGAGCGGACCGGCCGACCCGCGGAGGTACGACTGCACGGGTCGCATGATCGCACGTCTGTTGCCGTGCGTACGATCCGGACC
>DATFTS010000674.1:0-2464 GCA_035261645.1 Jatrophihabitans sp.
ATCGCTTCGCCGCCCACCTCGGCCGCGCCATCCGCGAGCCGTGTCAAGGCCGGGTGAAATGTGGTCCGTTCTCGCCGGTCGAAATCTGGGCCACCTCGGCGTTCGGTAGAGGCTTGGCGTCGTGGCCGCGGAGGCGAAGGCCCGTAGGGCCGAGCCGGAGCGGCCGCGACGCGGCGGCGTCGTGGCGGGGGGTCAGTTTTCGGCCGGCGCGCGGGCGAGGTCGCGGTCTTTGAGGCGGTAGCTATCGCCTTTGAGGGCGAGGATCTCGGCGTGGTGGACGAGCCGGTCGATCATCGCGGCGGCGGTCACCTCGTCGCCGAAGATCTCGCCCCAGGCCGAGAACGGCTTGTTGGAGGTGACGATCAAGCTTGAGCGCTCGTAGCGACGCGAGACGAGCATGAACATCAGGTTGGCGGCTTGGGGGTCGAATGGGATGTAGCCGACCTCGTCGACGATCAACAACGGGATGCGTTGCAGCCGGTCGAGCTCTTGGTCGAGGCGGCCGTGGCGTTGAGCATCGGCCAAGAGCGCGACCCATTCGGTGGCGGTGCGGAACGCGACGCGGTGGCCGGCCAGGCAGGCGCGGATGCCAAGTGCGATCGCGAGGTGGGTCTTGCCGGTCCCTGGGGGTCCGAGCAGGACGATGTTCTCCTTGCCGGCCAGGAAGTCGAGCTGGCCGAGGTGCAGGACGGTCTCGCGGCGCAGCGAGGTCTGGAAGCTGAAGTCGAACTCCTCGATCGTCTTGCGCGCCGGGAAGCGCGCGGCCTTGATCCGCGACTGGCCGCCGTGGCTGTCGCGGCTGTCGGTCTCGGTCTTCAGCAGCGCGGCGGCGAACTGCTCATAGCTCCACTCCTCGGCGCGGGCGCGGTCGGCGAGCTTTGGCAGCGCGCGGGCCGCGGCCGGCGCTTTGAGCTGTCGGAAGATGTGTGCCAGTTCGGTGCTCGGACGGCTCATGCGATCAAGGCGTCGTAGCGGGCAAGCGGCCGGATCTCGACGGACGATTCCGCGGCATCACCGCGCGCGCTGCGCAACGCGCGGGCGTGTTCGAGCGCGGTGATCGTGCGGTGCTTGGCGAACGTCCGGGTGTGCTGGCAGGCGATCTCGCCGGTGTCCAACGCGACCGCGACGATCTGGCGCTGGTCGACGCTGACCTCGACCCGGCGACCGACCAGCGCGGGGTCGAGTGAGTAGTCGTTGGTGTCGACGCGCAGGAACGGATCGGGCGGAACTCGGATCACCCAGCGCCGCGAGCAGTCCGGAATCTTCTCGGGCAGCGCCGCCATGACCGCGTGCTCTTCGCGCAGCCGGTCTGCGGGGCGCGCCCTGAGCGTCTTGTGGGTGCGCGCGTTGGCCTTCTCAAACCAGGCGTCGAGTTGGTCTTGGAAGTCGAGCTCGTTGGCGAACCGCCGCGCCGGCTCGAAGTTCGTCTCGGCATAGCCCTGCAACCGCTCAACAGCACCTTTGGCCTGCGGGTCGGCGGGCTCACAGAAATACCAGTCGACCTTCAGCTGCCCGCAGAACGCGGCGAACGCCTCCGACGGCCGGCCGCCGTGACCGTGGATCCCGGCCTGGCGATCCCAGACCAGCGTCTTGGGCAGCGCACCGAGCCGCTGCAGGCAGCCGGCAACGCCGGCGAGCAGATCCTCGGTCTCCTTGCTGAAGACCAGGACCCCGGAGCCCGCGCGCGAGTAGCCAAGACACGCGATCACGACATAGCCGCGGCGCGTCTGACCGTGGCCGACCGGCACCCGCGCCCGCGGCTCCCAGACGTCGAACTGGCAGATCTCCCCCGGCCGATAGATCGTCCGTTGAAACGTCCGCGCCGGCTTGGCAAACAGCGGGCGAACCTCGCGCAGGTAGTCATCGACGACCGTCTTCGACGCGCCGCAGCCGAGCGGCTCGAGCAACTCGCGAATACGGACGCCGGGCAGCTTGGGGTCCTCGCGCAGCAGCCGGTGAATCTCGTCCTTGAACGGATCGAGCTTCGAGCCCGCCGACGCGCGTCGATAGACCGGCGGCTCCTCGCTGCGCAACGCGCGCCGGATCGTGTCGCGATGCAGCCCCGTCCGCCGATGGATCTCCCTCGCCGACAAGCCACGCACGAAGTGCAACCTGCGGATCTCAGCCCACTGCTCCACCCCGACCACCTCGGTCCTCCCGAGCTCGCTCTGCGCAAACGAGCCCAGGCTCCGCGCCCACCCGGACAGCCACTCAGGTGGACCACTTTTCACCCGGCGCAGGTGGACCAGTTTTCAACCGGCGCCGACATCCGTCGGGCGAGCCGCCTGCCGGGACGGACGGTATGCCCTCGGGAAAGCTGGAGCGGAGGGGATCTGGTCGAGTTGGGTACGATCGCCGCGTTTGCGCGACCTCCGAGGATTGACGCCGATGGACGGCGCGACCCACGCTGGCTGCGCACAGCTCGACACGATCTATCTAGCACCCTGCACCGTCGCTGGTCGCG